>NZ_JBOHKS010000212.1:0-21231 GCF_050729195.1 Hypericibacter sp. | reverse complement strand
GGCGCGTGCGCAAGGTCGCGCTCGAATCCCAGACCATGGCGGTCCTCACCGAGCGGACGCTCAAGAGCGACGGGCGTGGCAACTGGCAGGGCGATCAGGGCGAGGCCCTGCCCGAGCTCGAAGGCTGCTTCGATATCGACATCTCGGTGACGCCTTTCACCAACGTCTTTCCGGTGCGCCGGCTCGAGCTGGCACCCGGCAAATCGGCCGAGATCAAGGTGGCCTATATCGCGGCGCCGGCGCTCGCCGTGAAGCCGGTGACGCAGCGCTATACCTGCCGCGAGCAGGGCAAGGGCCGCCATATCGTCACCTATGAGGGCTATCCCACGGGCTTCAAGGCCGACCTGCCGCTCGATGCCGACGGTCTCGTGATCGACTATCCCGAGCTCTTCCGCCGCCTGGCGCCGCGTTAGCGCTCAAGCCCGCGCCAGGGCCGTCTCCAGCTCGGGCAGCACGGCCTGCCAGTGCCTCGAAACGGCCTCGTCGCGCAACGCCGCGAGGGCGACGCGGTCGCCGTTCCCTTCGAGATGCGCCGCCAGCAGGTGGGCGCGCCGCACCAGAAAGTCGAGATAGCGCATCGGTTCCCTCGTGACCTGCCCCAGCGCCTCCGCATAACGCAACATCCGCGCCGCATTGCCGGATCGCCAGGCAGCCTCGATCGCATAGCGATTGAAGAAGACGCGGTTGTGCCAGACTGTCCCGGCCACCAGCAGCGCCTCGCCTTCCTGCAGTGCAGCCTCGCGCTCTCCGGGATCCGGCGTCAACATCGCCAACAAGCCAAGACCGCTCGGCAGCATATAGCTCGGGGTCTCGCGCGCGATGACATTGGCTTCGCGAAGCCGCGCGACGCCTTCAGGGTCGCCGGCGGTCGCCAGCGCTTCGCCCAGGAACATCAAGCCTTCCGCCTCGAAGCGCCGCGCATTCAGTTGCCGGCTGATGGCGATGGCGCGCAAGGCCGCCTTCCTTGCACCTTCCAGCTCGCCCATCTCGATGAAATTCCAGTAGCGCATATGCTCGGCGATCATCTCCGCGCGGCGATGTCCGACCTGGATCGCCAGCTTCACCGCCGCCTCCGCCTCCCGGAGAGCGCCAGGAAAATCCAGATCGAACATGTTTCCGAGGGAATACATCGAACGGTTGGCGACCTCGATCCGCCGATAGCCTTGCGCCGCCGCGACGCGCACGCAGCGCTCGTAATGCCGGATCGAGCTCGCCATGTCCCCGCTCATGTAATAGGCGTCACCCAGGCCGCCATGCGCCCGTGCCTCTTCCTCGGGCGCGCGGGCCTCGATGGCCAGCTCGAGGGCGCGGCTATGTTCGGCGAGGCAACGCGCCACCTCGCCGCGGGGAAAAACGATGTTGCCGCGCAGGCCATGAACACGGGCGAGCAGGACCGGAAGCTTCAGGCGCTCCGCTTCCTCCTGAGCGCGATCCAGCAGCGACAGCGCCTCCTCCAGCCGGTCCAGCACCGAGAGCGCATTGGCCTGCCCCAGCATCGCGGCGAGACGCTCGGGGCCCGGCGGCAAGGAAGCGGAAGCGAGCTCGAAGGCCTGGAGCGCGGATAGGGTTTCGCCCAAGCCCTGCGCCGCCTCGCCCTGCACCGCCGCCAGCGCGCCCTTGATCGCCGGCTCATGGCCCAGGGCGCCGCCGTGGCTCGCCAGCGATTCCGCGCGGCCCAGCTGGAATTGGGCCAAGGCCTCGCGCGCCGCCGCCAGATAGGCCGCGGCCGCGCCGGGATCTTCCGCACGGTCGAGATGCTCGGCCTCGAGCCCGGCATCCCGGCCATGAAACCAGTCGGCCGCCTTGCGATGCAGCGTCCGCCGGCGCGCCTTCAGGAGCGAGCCATAGACGCCGTCGCGAATGAGCGCATGGGCAAAGACCAGCCCGGCCGCGTCGGGCCTCAGCAGATGGGCCTCGACCAGTCCTGCTACATCGACCTGCCGCCGCTCCAGGAGATGAGCCAGCAGCTCGGGCGAGAAGCGCTGCCCCAGGACCGAAGCCGCCTGCAGCAGCGACTTCTCCTCGGGCGGCAACCGGTCGAGCCGGCCCAGCACGACGCTCTGCACCGAGACCGGCACGCTGTCGGCGGGACCCGCTGCGGTATGGCGCAGCAATTGCTCCAGAAACAAGGGGTTGCCCTGCGCCCGCTCGATGCAGGCGGCGATGCGGGCATCGCCGGGCGACATGAGCGAGGCGGCGAGGGCAGCGGAGTCCGCCGGGCGCAACGGCGCCAGATCGAGCAGATTGACCTCGGCCTCGACCAGCTTCACGCGCCAGGCCTTGTCGAGCGGATCACCCTCGGGACGCGTCGTCGCCAGCAGCAGGATCGGGCTATGGGCCGTCGCCTCGGCGAGCGCCGTGACCGATCCCAGCATGGCGGGCTCCGCCCAATGAAGATCCTCGATCGCGATCAGGAGCGGAGCCTGCTGGGCCACCCGCCGGGCCAAGGCCGCCAGCAGCCCCTGCTTGCGGGCCAGCCGCGTGGCGTTGTCCATGGCGGCATAGATCAGCCACCGCTCGCCCAGGCTCGGCAGATCCAGGAGTTCCTCGAGCAACGCCTGCTCGTCCGCTTCGATCAGGCCCCGCGCCAGCGCCGCCTCGATGGCGGCAACGCGCGCGGGACGATCGCTGTCGGCACCGAGGCCGAGGAGGCTGCGGGCGAGCGCCGGCACCGCGTCCTGTCCCCGTCCGGCTCCGAAATCGAGCACGAAGGCGCGATGAACGGCGAAACCGGCGCGGGCCGCTTCCGTGACGGTCTCGTCCAGAAGCCGGCTCTTGCCGATGCCGGCCTCGCCCCGCAGCACCATCATCCGTCCGCGACCGCTGGCCCTGGTCGCGGTGATCATCCCGGCCAGGAGGTGGCGATCATGCACCCGGCCGACGAAGGGCGTGGCGTCGCGGCTGGCCGGCGCCAGACCGGTGACGCGCCAGGCGCGCACGGGACCCTCGATGCCCTTGAGCGCCTGCGCCGGCAGCGGCGTCGCGACGAGGCGGCCGCCCAGGGCCTGGCGCAAGGCGTCCGAGATCACGGTCTCGCCGGCACCGGCCAGGCCCACCAGTCGCGAGGCCAGGTTCACGCTCTCGCCCAGCACGGTGTAGCCACGGGTGAAGCCACCCGCCACGACCTCGCCGGCGGCGATACCGATATGGACCGATTGCACGGGGCCCGACGATCCGGCCTCCGCCAGGCGGGCATGGATATCGAGCGCCGCACGAACCGCGCGCTCGCTGTCATCGCCATGGGCGACGGGCGCGCCGAAGAGCGCCATGACGGCATCGCCGATATGTTTGTCGACGGTGCCGCCATAATCCGCGATCACCCGGTCGGTGCGGGCATAGAAGCTGTCGACCTGGGCCTTGAGATCCTCCGCGTCGAGCCGGCCGGAGAGCTCGGTGAACCCGACCAGGTCGGCGAAGAGCACGGTGACCGGGCGGCGCTCGCCTTCGCTGGCGGGCTCGGCCGGTTTCGGTATTGGGGCTCCCAGAGCGCGACCGCAGCCGCCGCAGAATCCGGCCTCGAGGCTGTTCTCGAATTGGCAGTCGGGACAGACGCGCGCCAGCTTCTGGCCACAGGCGCTGCAGAAGCGGTGGCGGGCGGGATTCTCGGTTCGGCAGCGCGGGCATTCCATACCGGGGCCAAGCCTTCCGGATCGGCAGGCGCCGCCTTGGGGGAGAACCCGGCAGCCGCCCTGCCCTTGGATGCTAGGACTGCGCTGGGTCTAGCGACAAGGCTATTGCCGTTGCCCTTATCGTCATGCCGGCCCCCGTGTCGGGCCGCAGCAGGCCCGCACGAGGGCCGGGATGACAAGGAGCGCTCGGCTCGATTGCGTCAGATTCCGGATGCCGCCGGCACATCCTCGAGCCGGCGATAGACCGGCCGACCGAGCTCGACCAACCGCGCGATCTCGCGATCGGCGCCGGGCGAGCGGCCGGTCTGAAGGCCCGCATCGCAGCGCTCGGTGACAGCCAGCGAGATCGCCATCATGAGCGGGTGGGTGTAGTCGAGGCCCGCCGCCTGCAGCACCGGCAGCGCGACATTCACGCCGATGACAGGAAAATGGCCGCGGACAGCCAGAGCTGCCGCGGCCATGTTCATGCGTTCGAGGTTGGCGGCGCGATCCTCTTGCGTCGGCGCGCTGTAGGGGCCGGCAACGAGGATCAGCAAGGGAGCCGACCTTCTACTGATTCATCGAACCGAAGAAATCGTGGTTGGTCTTGGCGGTCTTCAGCTTGTCGACCAGGAACTCCATCGCGTCGACCACGCCCATCGGCATGAGGATGCGGCGCAGCACCCACATCTTGGAGAGCGTGCCCTTGTCCACCAGCAGCTCTTCCTTGCGGGTGCCGGACTTGGTGATGTCGATCGAGGGGAAGGTGCGCTTGTCGGAGAGCTTGCGGTCGAGAATGATTTCCGAGTTACCGGTGCCCTTGAACTCTTCGAAGATCACCTCGTCCATGCGGCTGCCGGTATCGATCAGCGCCGTCGCGACGATGGTGAGCGAGCCGCCCTCCTCGATATTGCGGGCGGCACCGAAGAAGCGCTTGGGGCGCTGCAACGCGTTGGCGTCGACGCCGCCGGTCAGCACCTTGCCGGATGACGGCACGACGGTGTTGTAGGCGCGCGCGAGGCGCGTGATCGAATCCAACAGGATCACCACGTCGCGCTTATGCTCGACCAGGCGCTTGGCCTTCTCGATCACCATCTCGGCGACCTGGACATGGCGCTGCGCCGGCTCGTCGAAGGTCGAGCTCACGACCTCGCCCTTGACCGAGCGGGCCATGTCGGTGACTTCCTCGGGCCGCTCGTCGATCAGCAGCACGATCAGATAGCATTCCGGATGATTGGCCGAGATCGAATGCGCGATGTTCTGCAGCATCACGGTCTTGCCGGTGCGCGGCGGCGCCACGATCAGCGCGCGCTGGCCCTTGCCGAGCGGCGCGATCAGGTCGATGACGCGCGTGGTCAGGTCCTTCTTGGTCGGATCCTGGAGTTCCAGCTTGAGGCGCTCATCGGGATAGAGCGGCGTCAGATTGTCGAAATTGATCCGGTGGCGAACCTTGTCCGGATTGTCGAAATTGATGGTGTTGACCTTCAGCAGCGCGAAATAGCGCTCGCCTTCCTTGGGCGACCGGATCTGGCCCTCGACCGTGTCGCCGGTGCGAAGACCGAAGCGGCGCACCTGGCTGGGGCTGACATAGATGTCGTCCGGGCCCGGCAGATAGTTCGCCTCGGGGCTGCGCAGGAAGCCGAAACCGTCCTGCAGGATCTCCAGCACGCCGTCGCCGAAGATCGCCGTGTCGTTCTCGGCCAGCTGCTTGAGGATCGCGAACATCATGTCCTGCCGACGCAGGTTGCTCGCGTTTTCGATCAGCAACTCCTCGGCATAGGCGAGGAGTTCCGGCGGGGTCTTTTTCTTGAGTTCCTGGAGATTCATTGATGTAACCGAGGGGAGGGGATGTAACCGGGGAGGAGGCGTCAGCGTGGGGGAAACCGAGGGGCGGAAGGGCCGGGCGGTGATGAACCGGCGGTCGGACGGATGCCGACCTGAAAAGGCCCTAGAGGTTCGATTTTTGGTGCGGAGAGGTGGTGGGCTCGGAGAAAGCCACCGCTATTGAACGGGGCGATCTTTAACGAAAGGCGTGAGGCAAGTCAATGGCCTAGGTAGGGCTGATCGCGGGCGGTCAGAACGGCCGCACGATCGCCAGGATGACGATTCCGATCATGAGGACGGTCGGAATCTCGTTCACCGCCCGGTAGAACCGGGCCGGATGGCGGTTGCGGTCCTGGGCGAACTGCCGGCGCCAGCGTGACAATGCCGCATGGGCGATCTGCATCAGGACCAGGAGTGCCAGCTTGGCGTGAAGCCAGCCCTCGCCCCAGTGATGGCCCCAGGTCGCCAGCGTCAGCCCCAGGATCCAGGCGGCGATCATGGCCGGATTGATGATCGCGCGCAGCAGCCGGCGTTCCATCACCTTGAAGGTCTCCGAGAGCTCGGAGCCGGACTTGGCATCGGCGTGATAGACGTAGAGCCGGGGCAGATAGAGCATCCCCGCCATCCAGGCGATGACGGCGACGATATGGAGCGAGAGCAGCCAGGGCTGCCAGTCGGCGAAACTGGTCATGGGCGCCTCCTCGAGGATGAGTTCGACGAGCTGCCGGCCCGCAGGGCCTGGCGGACCAGGCCGCCCAGGCCGGCGATGAATTCGGGCGCGGTCCCCACCGTCGGCACCCGGAAATATCCGACCGCACCCTCCTTCTCGGCCAGATGGCGATATTCGATATCGAGCTCGACCAGCGTCTCCGAATGTTCCGAGACGAAGGCGATCGGCACCAGCAGGATCGATTGGCGGGCTTGCGCCGCGCGCACGATCTCCGCGTCGGTATAGGGACCGATCCATTCGAGCGGCCCGACCCGGCTCTGGAAGCAGATCTCATAATCCTCGAGGCCGAGGCCGAGCCTGGCGGCAACGGCCCGCACGGAGCTGCCGACCTGGTCCGCATAGGGATCGCCCGCCTGGACGATCTTCTTCGGCAGCCCATGCGCCGAGAACAGGATCCGGGTCGGACCCGCCGCGCGCGCTTGTGGCAGCATCTCTGCCGTCAGCCGCGCCACCGCCGCGACGAAACCCTCATCGGCCGGATAGTCGCGGATGGCGAAGGTCCTCGCCGTCAGGCCCACGATCGCTGCGGCACGATCCCAATCTGCGAAGGAGGATTCTGTCGTCGTGGTCGAGAACTGCGGATAGAGCGGCAGGAGGATGATCCGGTCGGGTGCGAAGCGTTTCACCTCGGGCGCAGTCTCATCAGCGAACGGATGCCAATAGCGCATCGCGATGAAGCAACGCACCTCGCCCAGATCCTTGAGCTCGGCCTCGAGGACCCGCGCCTGCGCTTGCGTGTTGGGCAGCAGGGGCGAGCCACCGCCGAGCTTGTCATAGACGGCCTTCGCCACCGGAGCCCGCCGCCGCGCGATCAACCGCGCCAGGAATCCGCGCAGGAAACCCGGCACGCGCAGAATCGCCGGATCGGAAAAAAGATTGCGAAGAAAAGGCTCGACCGCACTGGGGCCGTCGGGACCGCCGAGATTGAACAGGACGATCGCGGTCTTCATGCTGGCAGGCCTTCGCGGATCAGCGCCGCCAATTCCGCGACATGCTCGAGCGGCGTCTCCGGCAGGATCCCATGGCCGAGATTGAAGACGAACGGCCCCTGCCCCAGCTCGCTCAGGATCAACTTTGTCTGCGCCGCCAGCGCTGGCCCGCCTTCGACGAGAATTCGCGGCGGCAGATTGCCCTGCAGCGGCAGCATCGGCTGCAGCGTCGAGCGTGCCCAGGCGAGCGGCACGCCATCATCGAGCGACAAAGCCGAGGCGCCGCTCTCCTTGGCGAAGAGCGCCACATGCGGACCCACCGCGCGCGGAAACAGGATGATCGGCACTTGCGGATGGCGCGCCTTGAGCTTCGTGATGATGCGCTGGCAGGGCTCCAGGCACCAGCGCCGCAAGGAAGATGAATTTTTCTCCGCGGCCCAGGCATTGGCCCAGCTGTCGAAGATCTGCAGTGCCTCGGCTCCCGCTTCGACTTGTGCCGAGAGATGCTCGACTGTCGCCTCGACCAGGAGATCGATCAATCGCTGGAAACCTTCGATATCCTCGTTTGCCCAGCGCTTGGCGATCGCGAACTCGCGGCTGGAGCCGCCTTCGACCATGTAGCTCGCGACGGTCCAGGGCGCGCCGGCAAACCCGATCATCGTCACCGGCGCCGGCAGCGCTGCCACCACCTGGCGAACCGTCTGGTAGATCGGCGCCAACGTCTCGCGCATGCCGTCAAGCTGCAGCAGGGAAAGTTCGCCCGCGTCGCGCAACGGTTCGAGCACGGGACCACGGCCTTCCTCGAAGCTCACCGCCTGACCCAGTCCCAGCGGCACGACGAGGATATCGGAAAACAGGATCGCCGCATCCATGCCATAGCGGCGGATCGGCTGCAGGGTCACCTCCGTCGCCAGATCGGGCGTCAGGCAGAGATCGAGGAAGGTTCCGGCCGTGGCGCGCAGCGCACGATATTCGGGAAGGTAACGGCCGGCCTGACGCATCAGCCAGAAGGGCGGCGGATTCAACCGTTCGCCCGCCAGCACGCGCAGCAGCGGCTTGTCGCTCGTCGGTTGTTCGGCGCGTGGCGAGGGGCTCATGGCCTCTACTTCTATTCTTAGATTTATAGATTAGTAAGGAGTGGTTGTAGTGGATGGCTGTGCAACATGGGGATTGGAACTTGTCCCCACTCCACCCCCGATTCAAACAGCACGGGATGGATCGCTTGTCGAACCGGGGACAGCTTCATCATAAGGCCGCAGCACGCGAGGATTCAGCGGCGGAATGACGCCCTGTGAATCATGGGAGTCCCGATCGGATTCGACGGTGCCATTCCCGTCATACCGGATTTCACCGTGAACCGCGTCGGCATATCGGACTCCTCGCAGCGAATCCCTTGAACGCGCGATGATTCGCGCTTGACTCCTGCAAACACCGACTTGTCCCCGCTCGCATGGATTCAATCCCCCGCCGGGCGTTGAACAAAGGCCGCCGTTTCGTAGCGGCGCAGACGCGGCGAGCACCAGGCAAGACTGAGGGCAGCGAAGATGAAGAACAACTCGGCGGGCAAACCGGCGGGCCCCAGAAACTGCATCGCCGCACCGCCGAGCGGCGGTCCCAGCACGCCGCCGAGACCCCAACCGACGGTGAAGGCCGCATTGCCGGCCAGCAGCAGATCGCCTTGGAAATTCCGGCCGAGCTCGATCAGGGTCAATGTGTAGAGCACGCCGACGAGGCCGCCCCAGAGGAAGCAGTGGATCGACAACGCCAGCGCGGAATCCGCGACCAGCGGCAGCAGGAGGGCGCCGATCGCGGCCACGAAGGTGACGATGCGCACCAGCCGCGGGGCGGTGAATTTGTCCGCGAGCCAGCCGGCTGGATATTGCAGCCCGACATTGCCGATCGCCAGCAGCGACAGGACGAACGTGCCCATCGCCGCGCTCAGACCGTGATCGATCGCATAGATCGGCAACAGCGAGAGCGCGATCTGGTCGAAGGCCGCGAAGACAAGCACCGTCAGGAACAGCACCGGCGCATAACGGATGAAGCTCATGACGCTGGTCGGCGTCTTGTAGCGGACCGCGGGCAGCTCGCGGCGGCTCACGAGCAACGGCAGCAGGGCGCTCAGCGCCATTGCCGTGCCGATCGCGAAGGGGATCCAGCTCTGGGCGCCGGTGAATGTCACGATCAAGGGTCCCAGCGCGAAACAGCCTGCGTTCACCGTGCCATAGAGCCCGATCAGCCGGCCGCGCGAGCCGGCATCGGCCAGCTGGTTGATCCACATCTCGCTGATGACATAGGTGATGGTGATGCAGCCGCCCAGAAGGAAGCGCAGCGGCAGCCACAGCAGCGGCTCGCGCGTCAGGCCGATCAGGACGAAACAGGAGACGGCACCCAGAATGCCGGCGACGGCCAGGTTCCAGGCGCCGAAGCGCCCGGCGAGGCGCGGCACCAGGCCCGCCGTGATCAGCATGGCGAGCAGGGTCATGGCGGTCGAAGCGCCGATCATGATCCGCGATTGGCCCATGGAATCCAGGATCAGCGCCAGCAGCGGATAGGTCAGGCCCTGCGTCAGCGCGAAGACCGAGACGCTGATGATGACCGCGAACACCGCCATGCGGCGGCGCGGGGCTCTGGTTTCGGCGGGTGGATCGGTCGGGATCGCGCTCATGGGGCGGGGCCAGCCATGCCTCGGATTGCTCGATCCTGTCCATCGCTTTCGGCCCCATCGCCCGGTTCTCTTTCGGCCCAACGGGATACGGGCCGGGGGCATGCTTGGATCGAGCCCCATTGCCGGGCCCCGGCGGGCGGCCTAAAACCAAATGACGCCCTTCCGTTTCGGCCCCACCCCTTTTTCAGGAACCTGGCGATCCCGATCATGGCGAACGGCCTGACCCATCATCTCCATCTGGTTTCCGATGCGACCGGCGAGACGATCTCCTCGGTCGCGCGCGCCTGCCTCGCCCAGTTCGAGGATGCCGATCCGGTCGAGCATAACTGGACCCTGATCCGCACCGCGCGGCAGATGGAGAAGGTGCTCGAGGGCATCAAGGAACATCCGGGCCTGGTGCTCTTTACGCTGGTGAATGAGGAGCTGCGTGCGAAGCTGACCGAGGAATGCCGCAAGCTCCAGGTCACCTGCATCCCGGTGCTGGATCCGGTGATCGGCGCGCTCGGCAGTTTCTTCGGGCGGCAGAGCCGCGGCCTGCCCGGAAGACAGCACGAGCTGGATGCCGAATATTTCGGGCGCATCGACGCGATGAATTTCGCGCTCGCCCATGACGACGGCCAGTCGAGCTGGGATTATGAGGATGCCGATGTGATCCTGGTCGGCGTCTCCCGCACCTCGAAGACGCCGACCTGCATCTATCTGGCCAATCGCAGCATCAAGGCGGCCAACGTGCCGATCGTGCCGGATTTTCCGGTCTCGCCCGAGCTGCTGGCGGCACGCAAGCCCCTGATCGTCGGGCTGACCAAGGATCCGACTTCGCTGGTCCAGGTGCGCCGCAACCGCCTGCGGCTCCTCTCCCAGGACGAGGAGACCGATTATGTGGATCCGGACATGGTGCGCCGCGAGGTGATCCAGGCGCGCCGGCTCTGCAGCGAGCATGGCTGGCCGATCATCGATGTGTCGCGCCGCTCGATCGAGGAGACCGCAGCCACGATCGTGCAGCTCCTGTCGCAGCACCGGAACGGCGAGAATGTCGGCACCGGCGACTGACGCGCCGCCTCCGTCCTTGTTCCTGGCCTCGGCCAGCCCGACGCGCCGGCGCCTGCTGGAGCAGGCCGGCCTCATCTTCTCGGCCGAGGCGGCACCCATCGACGAAGAAGAGGCCAGGCTCGCCCTCGAGGGTGAAGGCGCGGACGGGCCTGCGCTCGCCGAGGCTCTGGCCGAGCTCAAGGCCGTCGCGATCGCGCGCCGCCATCCGGGCGCCTTCGTCATCGGCGCCGACCAGATCCTCGATTGCGAGGGGCGGCGCTACGACAAGCCGCGCGACCAGGCGGCGGCGCGGACACAGCTCATGGCCTTGCGCGGGCGCACCCATCAATTGATCTGCGCCGTGGTCGTGGTGCGCGACGGCCAGCGGCTCTGGCACCATATCGACCGCGCCAAGCTCACCATGCGGCCCTTCAGCCCCGCCTTTCTCGACGACTATCTGGCGCGCGCGATGCCGGGAATCCTGAGCTCGGTCGGCGCCTATCAGCTGGAGGCCCTGGGCGCACAGCTCTTCAGCCGGATCGAGGGCGACTATTTCACCATCCTGGGACTGCCGCTGCTGCCGCTCTTGGATTTCCTGCGGCCCCATGGTCTGGTTCCGGCATGAGCGCTGCCCAGAATCCCACCCAGACTTATCGCGCCATCACCGGAAAGGCCCGCCTGGCCGGCGTGATGGGCTGGCCGGTCGGCCATTCCCGCTCGCCCCGGCTCCATGGCTATTGGCTGGCCCAGCACAAGATCGACGGGGCCTATGTGCCGCTGCCGGTGGCGCCGGAGAATTTCGAGCGCGCCTTGCGGGCATTGCCGGCGCTGGGCTTCCGCGGCGCCAATGTGACATTGCCGCATAAAGAAGCGGCGCTGGCGCTGGCGGATTCCGCGACGGCCGAAGCCAGGCGCATCGGCGCTGCCAACACGCTCGTGATCGACGAGAAGGGCCGGATCGAGGCGCGCAACACCGATGCCTATGGCTTCATCGAGAGCCTGAAGGAAGGCGCTCCCGCCTGGCGCCCGCGCAACGCCCCGGCTGTGGTGATCGGCGCCGGCGGGGCCTCGCGCGCGCTTCTGGTGGCACTGACCGATGCCGGCCTGCCGGAGATCCGCCTCGTCAACCGAACGTCCGGACGGGCCGATGCGCTGGCCGCGAGCCTCGGCGGACCGATCCGCGTCATGGGCTGGAGCGATCGTGCCAAGGCGCTCGACGGCGCGGGCCTTCTGGTCAACGCGACCACGCAAGGCATGGCGGGCCAGCCCGCGCTCGAACTGCCGCTCGACCATCTGCCGCCGGACGCCGTGGTCAACGACATCGTCTATGTGCCGTTGGAAACGCCGCTGCTCGCGGCGGCGCGGCGGCGCGGCAACCCGGTGGTCGACGGGCTCGGGATGCTCCTGCATCAAGCGCGGCCCGGTTTCGCCGCCTGGTTCGGCGTCGAGCCCAACGTCACGCCGGACTTACGGACCTACATCCTGCAGCAGCCATGATCATCCTCGGCCTCACCGGTTCGATCGGCATGGGCAAGAGCACGGCCGCGGCCTTGCTGCGCCGGCTGGGGATCCCCGTTCATGACGCCGACGCCGCCGTGCATCGGCTTCAAGCGAGAGGCGGGGCCGCGGTCCCCGCCATCGCGGCCGCCTTTCCCGGCGCGGTCAAGGAGGGCAAGGTCGATCGCCAGGCACTGGGCCGCATCGTCTTCGCCAACAAGGCGGCCTTGAAAAGGCTCGAGGCGATCCTTCATCCCCTGGTGCGCCGCGAGGAGCAGAAATTCATCGCCCAGGCGCGCGCCCACCGCCGTCAGCTCGTGGCGCTCGATATCCCGCTGCTGTTCGAGACCCATGGCGAGCAGCGCTGCGACCATGTGATGGTGGTCTCGGCACCACGGCGCGTGCAGCTCGGCCGCGTCATGCGCCGGCCCGGCATGACGCGCGAGCGGCTCGCCGGCATCGAGGCGCGCCAGCTTCCCGATCGTTTGAAGCGCGCGCGGGCCGACACCGTGATCGACACCGGCCTGGGACGACGTCACAGCTTGCAGGCGATTCGCCGAGCGGTCACGCAGTTGCGCCGGCGCGCCACGCGATGACGCCTTCCGTCCGCGCCCGCACCTCGGGCGAGGCCAGACAGGTCGCGACCGCCTCGTAGCCGGGGGCGCCGGGATAGGGGGCGACGCGGGTCGGCGGGCTGTGATTGGCGGGGCAGAGGATGATCGCCTCATCGGGACCCACCGCGGCCAGGTCGAGGATCGCGGAAGAACGCGTCATCAGGAAGAGCGGGCGCCCACCGGCCGCGCCCGCTTGGCGCAGATACGCGATCAGGGCTTCCTGGGTGGCGTGATCCAGCCCCTGCTCCACCATGTCGACGACCAGGATGGCCGGGCCTTCGGATTCCAGGCCCACGAGCAAGGCCGTGAGAGCCGGCGACAGGGTGGCGCCGTCATCGAGGAGCCAAGCCAGGGATCGATCGACCCGTGATTTGAGGGCCGGGTCGGCATCCAATTTCGCCTGCGCCGCGGCGTCGCCGTCCGCCAACCGCTCGATGCCGAGAAAGACGGCGTTCGGCAGGGTCTCGGCCAGTCGGACGCCCAGCACGATCTGCCGATCGAGGCCGAGAAAGGCGGCGTTCGGCAGAGCCTCCGCCAGGCGCATGGCGAGCCTTGTCTTGCCGCTGCCGAGCGGGCCGATGATGTAGGTCAAGGAGCGGATGTCGCTCAGCTCGAACCGCTCGCCGCCCCAGGGCCAGGGAAGCTCGAAGGCAACGCTGAGACCGGCGGCGGGTTCGAGCAGACGGACCAGTTCTCCCGCGGCCGGTGCCTGGCCTCGGGCGAGATCGGCCCGAAGACCGCGGACCTTCTCGATCGCACCGCCGAGCTGGCGGATCCGACTTTCGAGCATGGCCTGATGCGCGGCCAGGGCCGGCTCCAGACTCTGCGGGTCGCCTCCCAGCACCCGCGCCACCTGGGCCAGGCTGAGGCCGAGCGCGCGCAGCGCCACGATCTCGGCGGCGCGGGCCATCTCGTCGGGACCGTAGGCCCGCCATCCGGCCGCGTTGCGGCCTGGGGCGATCAGGCCGCGTCGCTCATAAAGCCGCAAGGCTTTGACGGAGACGCCAAGCCGCTGGGCCGCCTCGGAGGGGCTCAGAAATCGGACGGAGGAGCTCACGAATCACCTTGTTGTTCGCTGACCGCAATCCTTATCGGGCCGGTCCCAGGGGTCGGGTCAACGGGTTATTCGCGGCATCCGATCGTTTCCTCCGCCCGCGGAAGTCGGCCGGAGGAGACATCGTTTTCAGCTTCGCCCGGGCTGGGGCAGTATGCGATTCTGTTGCGCCCAAACGGATTGCGGAGACGAAGAAAGATCATGCGCGAGATCGTCCTCGATACGGAAACCACGGGATTGAGCGCGGTCGGCGGCGACCGCATCATCGAGATCGCCTGCGTCGAGCTCTTCAATCACATCCCCACCGGCCGCAACTTCCAGCGCTATCTCAATCCCGAGCGCGGAGTGTCGGCGGACGCTTTCGCGATCCATGGCCTGTCCGATGTGTTCCTCGCCGACAAGCCGCGCTTCGCCGAGATCCTGGCCGATCTCGAGGCCTTCATCGCCGACAGCCCGCTCGTCATTCACAATGCCGAGTTCGACATGGGCTTCATCAATGCCGAGCTGGCGCGCCTCGGCCGCGCGCCGCTCGACCCGACCCGCGCGGTCGACACGGTCACCATCGCGCGGCGCAAATTTCCGGGCGCGCCCGCCAGCCTCGATGCGCTCTGCAAGCGTTTCGGCGTGGACAATTCGGCCCGCACCAAACATGGCGCGCTGCTCGACGTCGAGTTGCTGGCCGAGGTCTATCTGGAGCTGGTCGGCGGCCGGCAGGCCGGCTTGGCGCTGCTGGCGGAACCGGGCAGGGCTGCCGACGCCTCGGCCGATCCCGAGCTGGTCGGACGCACCACGGCGGCCAGGCCGCCGCGCCATTTCGCACCCAGCCCCGAAGAGCTCGCGGCCCATGCCGAGCTGTTGAAGAGCCTGGCCGACCCGATCTGGCTCAAGCCCTGAAGCGAGACCCGCGCGTCAGGCCAGCGCGGGCGCGGCGCCGCCTTGCGCCTTCTGCTCGCGGTAATGCATCGCGAAATCGATCGGGTGGATCAGCATGGCGCGGAAACCGGCCTGCTGGATGGTGCTGGCGATGATTTCGCGGGCGAAGGGGAAAAGCAGCCGCGGCGCTTCGATCAGGAGCAAGGGCTCGATCATGCGGCTGCCGATCTGGCCGACCTGGAAGATCCCGCCATATTGCAGCTCGGCGATATAGGCGATCTGCTCCTGGTGGCGCGCTTCGGCGCGCAAGGACAGGATCACTTCATATTGTTGCTCCTGCGGGGGCAGCTTCTTTGCCTTCACATCGACCTTGATCAGGCCTTGCGGCACGCGGCCCGCCTGTTCCATCAGCGCCGGCATGTTCGGGCTTTCGAAGGACAGATCCTTCAGGAACTGGCCCACCACGGTGATGGGCGCGCCGGCCGGTGGCTGGCTCGCGGCAAAGGGATCGGAAACGGGCTGAAAAGGCGCGTCGGCCATCGCTGGGAGCTCTCTTGGAGGATGTCTGGGGCGCGCGGTAACGGCGCCCGAAGGGTTCGGACTATGGTGGCGCGGGGTAGCATGGAAGCGCCACGGGGCTCAATGGCCGAGTGATCGGGCGGGAAAGCCCCGCCAAAGGGCCCGTTCCGTCCTGGTTTCGCGGGTTTAATCCGCCAGTGGCGAGGCCCTGCCTGCGACCGGGTCGAACCGCAGCAATTCGCCATTGGTGATCTCGGTCCCGGTCAGGCTGCGGATGAAGCCCCAATGGCTGACCACGGCGATCCGGCCCCACTCCTCGCTTCCGGCCATTCTTTCGCGAAATTGTCGGCTGCGCTCGACCACCTCCTCGGCGGTCTCGTCCAACGCGCCATGCCACCAGCGCTCGGGCAGGGTCCCGAAATCCAGCTCCGGCCAAGCCAGCGCCAGCTCGCTGCGCAGGGTCCCGACATCGCAATGGAATTTACAGTGCTCGCGCACCATCGGCTCGATCGCGATCGGCAGATCGAGCTCCCCGGCGATGATCTGGGCGGTCTGGAGCGCGCGGGTGTATGGGCTGGACAGGATCAGGGCCAGATCCTGCCCGGCGAGGCGTTCGGCCGCAGCCAGCGCCTGGCGGCGGCCCTCCTCGGTCAGGCGCGGGTCGTGAATGCCCGGATCGACGCGGGTTTTCGAGAAGACGACGTTGAATTCCGATTGGCCATGTCGCACCAGGATCATCGCCCCATCTCCCGCCGGGCAGCCGAAGGACATCCGGACCTCAAATTGAACCGGCTCGTCCGGAACCACCTTGCCAAATGCCGGTTCCTCAAGTCCTGGCCTGCTGTTTTCCGCATAATCGGCGCTTGGGCCGCTAAACCCAGACTCTTCAAACCCCAATGCGTCAAACCCCAACCCGTCAAACCCCAACCCGTCAAACCATTGACATGGAACATGCCTTGCCCTGGGGCGGCGATTTTCCTATCTAACTGACACGGACCGGATAGCATCAAGCCGGAGCGCGAGTGCCGGCGCGGGTTTTCCGCCCGGCCAAGGCGGCGTGATCTAGCCCAAGGCTGGGGCCGCCGTCCAGCGGCTCCCGAATATCGATCGAATGGCGGCTTCCCGGCCGGTCTTGATGACCGGAGACCGGGGGTTGCCCAGCAAGGCGGGCTTCATGGGCGGCGGTTTCCAGTTTCTCGACATCCTGTTCTTCGCTGCGATCGCCGTGTTCCTGGTGTTTCGCCTGCGCAGCGTGCTGGGAAAACGCGTCGGCACGGAGCAGAAGAATGCGCGCGACTATGCCGACAAGCGGCTGAACCCGGAGAAGCCGGCCAACGACATCCGGCGCGACGACGACAAGGTCGTGGCGCTGCCCGATCGCAGCGGCGATCGCAATGCGAAGCCCGAGGCCGCGAGCGAGCCCGCGACACCGCCGGCGCCGGCGGGGACGCTCGAGTTCGGGCTGGCGCAGATCCGTGCGGTCGATTCCAGCTTCTCCAAGGACGGTTTCCTCGAGGGCGGCAAGGCGGCGTTCGAGATGATCGTGGGCGCCTATGCGGCCGGCGATGTCGGTACGCTGCGCCCGCTCTTGTCGAACGAGGTCTTCGAACGCTTCAAGGGCGCGATCGAGCAGCGGCGCAAGGCGGGCGAGACGCTCTCCACCACGCTGGTCGGAATCAAATCGGCCGAGATCATCGAGGCGGGCCTGCAGGATCGCATCGCCAGCGTCACGGTGAAGTTCGTCTCCGAGCAGGTCAATGTCACGACCGATGCCGGCGGCAAGGTGGTCGATGGCGACGCGGCACAGGTGACGACGGTCACCGACATCTGGACCTTCACCCGCAACACCCGCGCGCGCGATCCGAACTGGTCGCTGGTCGCGACCCGCAGCCCGAACTGATCGCCCGAGCCCTGCCCTTCATGATTCCGACCAAGGCGATTCTCCGCCCGGCCCGGATCGGCCTCGCTCTGTTGCTGCTGGCAGCTTGCGCGGAAAAGCCGTCCGAGAAGCCTGCACCCTTGCTGACGCTGGCGCCGGTCGAGTTCTCCAAGCTCTCGGGCTGGAACGGCGACGATCAGAGCCTGGCGCTGCCGGCGCTCTTGCGCAGTTGCGCGCGGCTGGAGAAGCAGCCGGCGGACAAGCCCGTCGGACCGGACGGCATGGCGGGTACGGTTGCCGATTGGCTGGGCCCCTGTCAGAGCGCGAAATCGCTCCCGGCCGGTGACGCCGAGGCCGCGCGGCGATTCTTCGAAGGCGCGTTCCAGCCTTTCGTCGTTGCCGATCGCGACGAGCCGCAAGGCCTCTTCACCGGCTATTACGAACCGGAGCTCGCAGGCTCCAAGACGCCCGACGCGACCCACAGCGTGCCGCTCTATCGCCGTCCCGACGATCTGATCCTGGTCAATCTCGGCGACTTCCGCGCCGATCTGAAAGGCGATTCCATCGCGGGGCGCGTCATCGAAGGCACGCTCAAGCCCTACTACACCTATCAGGAGATCGACGAAGGCGCGCTTAAAAGCAAGGACCTCGAGCTGGTCTGGGTGGCCGATCCGATCGACGCCTTCTTCCTCCATATCCAGGGCTCGGGGCTGATCCGTTTCGCCGATGGCAGCGTCATGCAGGTCGGTTACGCGGCGAAGAACGGCCAGCCCTTCGTCGCCATCGGCAAGACGTTGCTCGATCAGGGCGAGCTGCAGAAGGGCCAGGTCACCACGCAGTCGATCAAGGAATGGCTGCGCTCTCATCCCGATCGTGCCGCCTCGATCATGTATATGAACCGCTCCTATATCTTCTATCGCGAGATCAAGGGCGATGGCCCGATCGGCGCGCAAGGCGTGGCGCTGACGGCGGGGCGCAGCCTCGCGGTCGACACCAAGCTGATGCCGCTGGGCGCGCCCATCTGGCTCGACACCACCTGGCCCGCCGACACGCCCGAGGCCGATCAGCCGCTGCAGCGCCTCGTGGTGGCGCAGGATACGGGCGGCGCCATCAAGGGTGCCGTGCGCGGCGACATTTTTTTCGGCTCGGGCGAGCAGGCACTCGACTATGCCGGTCGCATGAAACAGCCGGGGCGCTATTATCTGTTGCTGCTGCGCGCCGTCGCCGCGCGCCGCGCCGCGACGAGCTGAACGCTCGCTACCGGTTCAAGGGAGAGAATTGCATATGGCCGATCGGCCTCAGAACCCTCATGTGGCGCTTCTGGTCACCTGTCTGGTCGATCTGATGCGACCGGAGATCGGGTTCGCCGCGGTCAAGCTGCTGGAGCAGGCGGGTTGCCGGGTCTCGGTTCCGGAGGCGCAGACCTGCTGTGGCCAGCCGGCCTACAATTCCGGCGATCGCGCCGACGCCCAGGCGATCGCGCGCCAGGTCATCGCCGCCTTCGAGGCCTTCGATTACATCGTGGTGCCGTCGGGCTCCTGCGCCGGCATGCTCCATGCGCATTACCCGGCCCTCTTCGCCGACGATCCGGCCTGGCGTCCGCGTGCGGAAGCCGTTGCCGCCAAGACCCATGAGCTGGTCTCGTTCCTGACCGATCTTCGCGGCGTCACCGGTGTGCCGGCGCAGTTGAACGCGGTCGTCACCTATCACGATTCCTGCTCGGGCCTGCGGGAGCTCGGGATCCGCGAGCAGCCGCGCAAGCTGCTCAAGACCGTGGCCGGGCTGAAGCTCAAGGAGCTCGAGGGCAGCGAGGTCTGTTGCGGCTTCGGCGGCACCTTCTGCGTCAAATATGGCGCCATCTCCGACCGCATCGTCGCCGACAAGACCGCCGATATCGCCGCGACCGGCGCCGATCTGCTGCTGGCGGGCGATCTCGGCTGCCTCATGAACATGGCCGGGAAGCTCACGCGCCAGGGCCACAAGATCGATTGCCGCCATGTGGCGGAAGTGCTGGCCGACATGACCGACAGCCCGCCGATCGGGCGCGGCCGGGTTGAGCCACTTTAGATTTTTGAGCCGCTATAGGCCGCCGTCATGAACGCACCCACCGCTCCCTTCGTCGGCATCTCCAATCCCAGCCTGGGCCCGCGCAGCCCTTCGGCCGTGGGCCACGGCGTCAGCGACCAGTTCAAGCATAATGCCGATCTGGCGCTGGGCGATGCCAAGCTGCAGGTGGCGCTGGCGGAGATGCGCTCCAGCTTCCGCGGCCGCAACGAGGCGGCGCGGAAAGGGCTGCCCGAGTTCCAGGCGATCAGCAACCATGCCAGGGCGATCAAGGAGCATGTGCTCGCCAACCTCGATTATTACCTGGAGCGGTTCGAGGCCAAGGTGAAGGCGGCGGGCGGTCATGTGCATTGGTGCAATGACGCGGCCGAAGCGCGCGACAAGGTGCTGGCGATCTGCCGGTCGGCCGGCGCGCGCACCGTCACCAAGGGCAAGACGATGGTGGGCGAGGAGATCGCCATCAACCACCATCTCGAGGCCAACGGCATCCTGCCCGTCGAGACCGACCTCGGCGAATACATCATCCAGCTGCGCGGCGAGACGCCGAGCCACATCATCGCGCCGGCCATCCATGTCAGCAAAGAGGGCGTCGCCGACACCTTCCGCGCCCACCATACCGACCTCGACCCGAACCGGCCGCTGGCCGAGATCCCGGCCATGCTGGCCGAAGCCCGCGGCAAGCTCCGGGCCCGGTTCCTGGCCGCCGATGTCGGCATCACCGGCGCCAATTTCCTGATCGCCGAGACCGGCTCCAGCGTCATCGTCACCAATGAGGGCAACGGCGACCTGACCCAGACCCTGCCCAAGATCCATATCGTCCTGGCCGGGATCGAGAAAGTGGTTCCGACCTTGGAGGACGCGACCTCGATCTTCCGGGTGCTGGCGCGCTCGGCCACGGGCCAGGAGATGTCGGTCTATACGACGGTCTCGACCGGTCCTCGCCGCGCCCACGACCTGGACGGGCCGAGCGAGTATCACGTCATCCTGCTCGACAATGGCCGCAGCGGCGTGCTCGGCACCGAGTTCGAGGACATGCTGCGCTGCATCCGCTGCGGCGCCTGCATGGACCATTGCCCGGTCTATCACGCCATCGGCGGCCATGCTTACGGCTCGGTCTATCCAGGCCCGATCGGGGCGGTGCTGACCCCCGCCCTCTTCGGGCTGAAGCATTCCAAGGACCTGCCCAACGCCTCGACCCTCTGCGGGCGCTGCGAAAGCGTCTGCCCGATGCAGATTCCCCTGCCGAAGATGCTGCGGCAATGGCGCGAGCGCAGTTTCGAGCGCCATCTGGCCCCGGCGCGGGAGCGCTGGGGAATCAAGGCCTGGGCCTGGCTCGCCCGGCATCCACAACTCTACCGATGGAGCACGGCCGTGGCCGCCCGGCTGCTGCGCCGGCCGGCCACCGGCCGGATCCGGCATCTCCCCTTAGGCAGGGCCTGGACCGCCGGCCGCGACTTCCCGGCTTCGTCCGGCCGCACCTTCCAGGAGCAATGGCGCCGGCGCGCCCGTCCCTGACCGGGACGACTGGCGGTTACCACCTCGACAGTTTCTTTCGATGGCCCCTCGCCCCGGGACTCGCGCCGAAATGATCGGCGAGGCGATTGTTTTTCTCCCGCCACTCGTTGAAAATTGTCCATGGACGCTTCGGCGGCGAAGCGAGTGGGGGAGGCTACAATGGCGCGTTGGGTGAAGTGGGTGGGGCTTGCGGTGGTGGCGGCGTGGATGACCTTTGCGGCGACACCGGCCCGTGCGGATTTTTCCGTCTGCAACAAGAGCTCCTACAAGATCTTCGTTGCGTTCGGCTATTGGGACGCCAGCCAGAAGGCCTGGACGTCCGAAGGCTGGTGGACGCTCGAGAAGGGCGATTGCCAGATCGTCTACAAGTCGAATCTCGATCAGGAGAAATATTACGTTTATGCGGAATCGACCGACCATGATTACAC
>NZ_JBOHKS010000211.1:0-40206 GCF_050729195.1 Hypericibacter sp. | reverse complement strand
ACTGCGCGCGCGAGACTGGTCCAAAGTAGTCGACGTCAAACATCCGGCTCTCGCCAAACGTCCCGCCTCTACCCGCAGAACCGCCGCCCGCGCATCCCTTCCCAAAATAACAATGTCAAACAGCGAGCCACCCGGCGAACCCGGCCGCGTCTCGGAACTCTCGTCCGCTCTTTCGAGCCGACAACGGCGGTCTCGACCCAGTCCGGGTCGAGGCGATCCCGTTTAAAATCCCGATGCGAGGCCGGCGTCTGCTCCGCTGGGTCTCCCCAGAGGGGCGCCAGGCATTGCCTCTCAGCGAAGAGAGACAAGGACGGGCCGGCGGCAAGCCACCGACCCGTTCCAAGGCCGTATATATGCCGGGCCTTTAGCGCCGTCCAGGGGATTTTGACGCCCCCGTCAGCAGAGCCTGAGGATTACGGGGATAACTTGAGGGAGGGGCTTAGAGAATCCCCAGTTGCCGCAGCTCCAAAAGCAGCGCCGGCGGCAGTTCCTGCTCGCCTTTCCGCCGTTTTCCGAGGTCCGCCGGGGCGTCCTTGGCCTCCAGATAACGCCAACCCTGAAACGCTCGCCGAGGGCTGGGCTGAACCTGCACAAGGTTGGGCGCGAACTTGATGGCGCAGCGCTCGATCCCGTCTTTGCCGCGGCGTGCGTCCAGACCCAGGATCGGCTGGCGCACCTGAATAAATCCCTTGATGACCCAATAGAGCGAGCCGCCTTCGAGGATCTCGTCGCGGCGCTTGGGCATCTGGCGCGTCACATGCTCGAGCTTGGGCTCCTTGCCCTTGCTCTTGGCCTTGCGAATCTTTTCCTCGATCCAATCCTCGAGTTCGTCGATGCGATCGCAGCCGACACAAAGCTTCAGCATATGCAGCGTCACGATGAGATCCTTGCCGTCCGTTTTGCCGCCAGCGCCTGCGCCACGCGCGAGGCCGGCTGGCGTCCCAAGGCCTGCGTGATGAAGATCCCCGCCTCGGCCAGGCGATCGAGATCGACGCCGGTCTCGATGCCGAGCCCCTTCAGCATATAGAGCACATCTTCGCTCGCAACATTCCCCGAAGCTCCGGGCGCATAAGGGCACCCGCCGAGGCCTGCGACCGCGCTGTCCACGACGTCGATGCCCAGCTCCAGGGTCGCGAGGATATTGGCCAGCGCCTGGCCATAGGTGTCATGGAAATGAACCGCCAGCCGCTCGCGCGGTACCTGCTTCGCCACGGTCTCAACCATGGCCTGCGCCTTGCCGGGCGTGCCAACGCCGATCGTGTCGCCCAGCGAAATCTCCTCGCAGCCGAGATCGAGCAGCGCCTTCGAGACCTCGGCCACCTTCGCCGGCGCGATCTCGCCCTCATAGGGACAGCCCAGCACGCAGGAGACATAACCCCTTATGCGGCGCCGGTCGCGCTTCGCGGCCTCGGTCACGGGCCGGAACCGCTCGATGCTCTCGGCGATCGAGCAGTTGATGTTCTTCTGCGAGAAGCTCTCCGAGGCCGCCGCGAAGACGGCGATCTCGTCCACCTGCGCCGCCGCGGCTGCCTCATAACCCTTGAGATTGGGCACGAGTACGGGATAGCGCCGCCCCGGCAGCCGCCTGATCCCCGCCAGCACCTCGGCGCTGTCGGCCATCTGCGGCACCCATTTGGGCGAGACGAAAGCGCCGGCTTCGATCACGGAAAGCCCGCTCGCCGACAGCTTGTCGATGAGCGCGATCTTGGTCGCGGCCGGGACCGGCTTCATCTCGTTCTGGAGCCCGTCACGCGGACCGACCTCGACCATGCGAACCGATTTGGGCAAGCGCGTCATAAGGATCCTTCCCTGCTCGCCCTCAAGCCTGCCAATTGGGCTTGCGCTTGTCGAAGAAGGCAGCGATGCCTTCGCGCGCCTCGCCGCCCGCCCGCGCCCGCGCGATGCGCGCCGCCGTGTCCTCGATCATCGCCACATTGATGGGGCCGCGACCCACGCGCCGGATCAGCTTCTTGGTGGCGCCCAGCGCCTCCGGGCCGCCCAGCAGCAGGGCCTCGACATGGCGCGCCACGGCTGCGTCCAGATCCTCGACCACCTCATGCAGCAATCCCAGCTCGCGCGCCGTCGCCGCGTCGAACCGCTCGCCGGTCATGAAATAGCGCCGTGCGGCACGTTCGCCGATCGCCTGCACCACATAGGGACCGATGGTGGCCGGGATGAGGCCGATCCGCACCTCGGTCAATCCGAACATGACCTGGGCCGTGCCGACCGCGATATCGCAGGCGGCGACCAGTCCCACGCCGCCGCCCATCGCCGCGCCCTGCACCGAAGCGATGGTCGGCTTGGGGATGAAATTGAGCCGCTGCATCAGCATCGCCAGGCGATTGGCGTCGGCCAGATTCTCTTCCTCGGAATAGGCCGCCATGCGGCGCATCCAATCGAGATCGCCACCGGCGGAGAAACTCTTGCCGTTGGCCGCCAGCACCAGCACGCGGACGGATGGGTCGTTCTCGGCCTCGTCGATCGCCTGCGTCAGTTCCTCGATCAGCGCCTCGTCGAAGGCGTTGTGGCGCTCCGGGCGGTTGAGAACCAGCCGCGCGACCGGGCCTTTGCGTTCCTTGATCAATCTCGACATGGGCAGACCTCAGAGCCGGAACACGCCAAATTTGGTCTCGGGGATCGGCGCATTCAAGCTTGCCTCGAGCGCCTGGATCAGCACGTCGCGCGTCTGCGCCGGATCGATGATGCCGTCATCCCAGAGCCGCGCGCTGGCATAATAGGGATGGCCCTGCTGGTCATATTGCTGGCGGATCGGCGCCTTGAAGGCCTCGTTCTCTTCAGCGGTCCAGCTCTGGCCCTTGGCTTCGAGATTGTCGCGCTTGATCTGGGCCAGCACCGAGGCTGCCTGCTCGCCGCCCATGACCGAGATTCGCGAATTGGGCCAGGAGAAGAGGAAGCGCGGGCTGTAGGCGCGCCCGCACATCGCATAATTGCCGGCACCGAAGCTGCCGCCGATCATCACGGTGAGCTTCGGCACCTGCGCGCAGGCGACCGCCATCACCATCTTGGCGCCGTCCTTGGCAATGCCGCCCGCCTCATATTTTCGGCCCACCATGAAGCCGGTGATGTTCTGCAGAAACAGGATCGGCGTGCGGCGCTGGGCGCAGAGCTCGACGAAATGCGCGCCCTTCTGCGCCGATTCCGAGAACAGGATGCCCTTGTTGGCGAGGATGCCGACGGGAATCCCACCCAGATGGGCGAAGCCGCAGACCAGCGTCGGGCCGTAGAGCGGCTTGAAATCGTGGAACTCGCTGCCATCCACCAGCCGGGCAATGACCTCGCGCACCTCGTAGCCCTTGCGCAGATCCATCGGCACGATGCCGTAGAGCTCCTTGGGATCGTAGAGCGGTGGGCGCGGTGTCTCACGCGCAATGGCGCCGGCGCCCGCCAGCCGCAGGCCCGCCGTGCCGGCATTGGCCAGGATCCGTCGCGCGATCGTGAGAGCGTCGGCATCGTCCTTCGCCAGATGATCGGTGACGCCGGAGGTCCGGCTGTGGAGATCGGCGCCGCCCAGGGCCTCGGCGTCGACGACCTCGCCGGTCGCGGCCTTCACCAGCGGTGGGCCGCCGAGGAAGATGGTCCCCTGCCCCTTGACGATGATGGCCTCGTCCGACATGGCCGGCACATAGGCGCCGCCCGCGGTGCAGGAGCCCATCACCACCGCGATCTGCGGCACGCCGACCGAAGAGAGCCGTGCCTGATTATAGAAGATGCGGCCGAAATGATCGCGGTCGGGAAAGACCTCGTCCTGGTTCGGCAGATTGGCGCCGCCGGAATCGACCAGATAGATGCAAGGCAGCCGGTTCTCGGCCGCGATCTCCTGCGCGCGCAGATGCTTCTTCACGGTCAGCGGATAATAGGTGCCGCCCTTGACCGTCGCGTCGTTGCAGACGATGACACAGTCGCGTCCTGAGACGCGGCCGATGCCGGTCAGGATGCCGGCAGCGGGGACGTTGTCCTCATAGACATCGTGGGCCGCCAGTGCCGAGAGTTCGAGGAAATGCGAGCCCGGGTCGACCAGCCGCTGGATGCGCTCGCGCGGCAGCAGCTTGCCGCGGCCGACATGGCGTTCGCGGGACGCCGCCCCGCCGCCTTCGGCGATCTTGCCCTGGAGCGCGCGCAGCTTCGCCACCTCGCCTGCCATCTGCTCGGCGCGTTCCTTGAATTCGGTCGTGGTCGGATTGACGGCGGTCGGGAGAGCGGCCATGGGCGACGACGTTACCTCGGGACGGAAGGGGACATTCGACGGGCGTTGCGATCCAGGCCGGGGCGCAGGGGACTCACCAGCCGCCGCGCGCCAACCATTCCTCGACCTGGCCGAGGCGATCATGGCCCCAGAAAGGCTCGCCGTCGACATAGATGAAGGGCGAACCGAAGACGCCGTGCTTGATCGCGGCGTCGGTTTCCGCCCGCAGTTTGTCTTTGATGGCGGGATCGTTGATGCCGGCGGTCAAGGCTGCCGAGTCGACCCCCAGGGACGTCGCAACCTCGACCGCTGCCGCGGCATCGGTGACACTGCGCCCCTCGCCGAAAATGCGCTCGAAGGTCTTGCGTGCGAAGCGCTTCGCCAGGTCGCCGTCCCGCCCCTCCAGCCAGTAGAAGGCGCGGCTGGGGGCCACGCCGGCGAAGGGAAAGGGATTCGGCAATTGGAACGGCACGCCGATCCGGCGCGCCGAACGCGCAAAATCATGGAGGTGGTAGGGCCCGCGCAACGGCTGCTCGACCAGGGGCTTCTGGCCCGTCTCCTTGAAGGCGACGCCCAGCAGATAGGGCCGCCAGCGAACCTCGCGGCCATGGCGCGCCGCGATCGCATCGATCTGATGCGAAGCGAGATAGCCATAAGGCGAGGAGAAATCGAAATAGAACTCGATTGGATCGGCCATCCTGCTCAGCACTCCCCTCAGGCCTTCACCACCCTCGCGCCATGACCGGCCGCAAGGAACGTTCCGCCGCAAAACATCGTTGAAGTCTTGCGAAGCGGCACCGACAGCGCAAGCGCTCCTCGCGCCCAGGTTCATGCCCGCGTCCGCACCCGGCTAATTGTTGAAGGAAACGAAGAAAACCAATGGTTTATTGCGACCTCTCCATGCGTCCGTTGCCGAAGCCTGCCTCCGACCCCAGATAACAGCCATGACATCTATGAGGAAATCCATCGCGGTGACTTGCCTGACCCTGGGGCTGATGACGGCTGTCCTGGGCTTGGGGCAGACCGCAAGCGCGCAGGACGACATGCATGGCGTGGACATGCTCCATCCGGGTGCGCAATTCGCTCCGCAAATGCCGTCGGGACTGTCGCCCATGGGCGGGCCGATGACGCCTCCCGCCGCGAGCAGCGGCGGCGCCCAGGCGCCTGCCAACAGCGTCTATTCGCCGGGTACACCGCCGGGGACCAGCGACATCCACAATAATCCGTCGCGCTCTTACGGCAGCTGCAGCGGGGCGTCGGCCATGCCGAACCAGCAAATCGGTTCGGACAAGACCTTCTGCGGCTACGGCAAGAAGTAGTCTCCCCTCGCCGATCCGGCCGGCCGGCTCAAGCAGCCTCACCAGGGCAGCGTCGAGCCGTCATAGTTGAAGAAGCTGCCGCTGTCGGCCGGTTTGAGCGCCGACAGTTTCTGGCGCAAGCCGGCGACGCTGCGCTGGGGCGAGATTTGCGCCGAAGGGCCGCCCATATCGGTCTTGACCCATCCGGGATGCGCCACCACCACGATGACGCCACGCCGCTTCCAGTCAATGGCGAGGCTCTTCATCGCCGCGTTGAGGGCCGCCTTGCTCGAGCGATAGGCATAAGAGCCGCCGCTGCCATTGTCGGCGATGCTGCCCATGCGGCTGGTCAGGCTCAGCACGGTCTTGGCGCTGCCCATCTCGAGATTGGGCAGCAGCGCTTCGGCCACGCGAACCGGCGCGATCGAATTGATGTGAAAAACCCGCAGCCAATCGTCCGGATCGGTCGAGCCATCGCTGCCGCCGACCCCGGCATTGTTCACCAGGATGTCGACCGCATCGCCCTTCAGTTCCTTCACCAGATGGGCGATCTGCCTGTCATCCGCGACCTCGAGACGGTGAATGGTGACGTCGCCCTTGATCGCCGCCAGCTCCTTGGCGGCCTTGGGGTCGCGCGCGCAAGCATGCACCCGCCAGCCCTCCTCCGCATATTGGCGGACGAACTCGAGACCAATGCCCCGATTGGTGCCGGTGACGAGGACGGTATGCATGACGGTCTCCTCAGCTGATCTGGAAATGGCAGTCCTTGATCTCGCCGCCGGGCCCGTTGATCGGCGTCACATCCATCGGGCAGGCGGAAAAGGCCATGATCAGGTCCATCTCCGCCCGCAGCACCACATGGTCACCCGGCTTCGAGACGGTCGGCAGGAACGAGATCTTGTGGTCGGCACCCACCGGAATGTTCATCCACATATTGAGCGGACAGGGCACCTCCGGCGGCGTCAGGCCCAGTTCCTTCATCGCGGCGTAAAGATTGTCGGTGCAGTTGTCGTGATACTCCTTGATGCCGAAATGGCGGTAGCGATGGACATCGCAAGCCGCCACCAGCGTGTCATGGATTCCGGGCGAGCTGTCCTCCAGCCAGGTCAGCATCGGCGTCCGCTTGTTGCTGCGCAGGGAATCGCCGACGACCGGGATGGTCCGCCCGATCTGAGGCCGCGTATGCTCCATCGACATGAATTCGTGCAGATCGTCGCTGCGGAAGGCCCAGGTGTCGAGCACCTGGGTCCCGTGGGTATTGACGATCCTGATGGTCTGGCCCGCCTTCATGCGCGCAGCTTTGCCGCCCCGCGCCGGAACCGTCGTCAATCCGCTCATCACTTCCTCCCGCCCGGACGATCCACCGGATCGCTGCTGTCGCGCCGGGCCGTGACCTCGATCTCGATCTTCATGCGCGGGTCGATCAATTGCGCCACCACGGTCGTGTTGGCCGGGCGCGCTTCGCGGCAATATTGACCGATCACGGGCGCGATCTTCGTGAAGTCCGCCGGGTCGGTGATATGGATCTGGATCCGGACCATGTCCTTGAGCCCGGACTTGGCCTGCTCGAGCGCCCATTGGATGTTGCGGAAACATTGATGGGTCTGCTCGATCACGTCGGCGGCGATCGTGCCGGCCTTGTAGTCGAACCCGGTCGTCCCCGATACGAACACCCAGTCGCCATCGACGACCGCCCGGCTATAGCCGGCCAGCTCCTCGAAGGTCGAGCCCGATGAAATCCGCTGCCGTGCCATGTCCTGCGTCCCTTACGCCGTTTCTTCGAACAGCTCGCGCCCGATCAGCCAGCGCCGGATCTCCGAGGTGCCGGCGCCGATCTCATAGAGCTTGGCGTCGCGCAGCAGCCTTCCCGTCGGATAGTCGTTGATATAGCCGTTGCCGC
Source organism: Hypericibacter sp. (assembly GCF_050729195.1). Taxonomy (NCBI): domain Bacteria; kingdom Pseudomonadati; phylum Pseudomonadota; class Alphaproteobacteria; order Rhodospirillales; family Dongiaceae; genus Hypericibacter; species Hypericibacter sp. The sequence continues at coordinate 32,804 of NZ_JBOHKS010000211.1, read as the reverse complement.
CCAGCACCTGGATCGCCTCGAGCGCCATCCAGGTCGCCTTCTCGGCAGCAAACAGGATGGCACCGGCGGCGTCTTTGCGCGAGCCATGGCCGCGGTCGCAGGCCCTTGCCACGGCATAGACATAGGCCCGCGCGGCGTTGGCGATCGTGTACATGTCGGCAATCTTGCCCTGCATCAGCTGGAAGCTGCCGATCGGCTCGCCAAACTGCTTGCGCTCATGGATATAGGGAATCACCACATCGAGGCAGGATTGCATGATGCCGATGGGACCCGCGGCCAGGACGGCGCGTTCGAAATCGAGCCCGCTCATCAGGACCTTCACCCCCGCCCCTTCGAGCCCCATGCGGTTGGCCTCCGGCACGAAGCAATCCTTGAACACCAGCTCGCCGGTGTTGGAACCGCGCATGCCGAGCTTGTCGAGCTTGGCCGAGGTGGTGAAGCCCTTCATCCCCTTCTCGATGAAGAAGCAGCTGATGCCGCGGGCGCCGGCTTCGGGGTCGGTCTTGGCATAGACCACCAGCAGATCCGCGTCGGGGCCGTTGGTGATCCACATCTTGGTGCCGCTCAGCAGATAGCCGTCGGCGACGTGCTTGGCCTGCAGCTTCATGCCGACCACGTCGGAGCCGGCCCCCGGCTCGCTCATGGCCAGCGCGCCGACATGCTCGCCGGAGATCAGCTTCGGCAGGTATTTGCGCTTCTGTGCCTCGCTCGCGTTGCGGCGGATCTGGTTGACGCAGAGATTGGAATGGGCACCGTAGGAGAGGCCGACACTGGCGGAAGCGCGGCTGATCTCTTCCATCGCCACGCAATGCTCCAGATAGCCCATGCCGGCGCCGCCGAACTCCGGCTCGACCGTGATGCCGAGGACGCCCAGCGCGCCCATCTTCTGCCAGAGATCCTCGGGGAACTGGTTGCTGCGGTCGATGTCGGCCGCACGCGGCGCGATCTCGCGCGCGGCGAAGTCGGCGACCTGGTCGCGCATCATCTCGGCGGTCTCGCCGAGGTCGAAATCGAGCGACCGAAACCGGTTATGGCCGGTGGTTGCCATGGGCAGAATTCCTCCCTGAAGATACCGCGAAGCCTAGCCCGCGATCACAGCAAGAACAAGGTTGCGAGCCCCAGGAAGGAGAAGAAGCCGAACACGTCGGTGGTGGTGGTGAGGAAAGGTCCCGCACCGATGGCGGGGTCGATGCCGAAGCGTGCCAGGGTCAGCGGAATCAGGGTGCCGGCGATGCCGGCCCAGATCATGTTGAAGACCATCGCCGCACCCAGCACCAGCCCGATCGGGAGGCCGAAGAAAAATGACGTCACGGTCCCCATGATCAGCGCGAAAACGGCGGCATTGATGGCGGCCACGGCAATTTCCTTGCCCACCACACGCCAGACATTGCTGCCGCGCGGCTGCAGATCGCGGGTCGCGAGGGCACGCACCATCACGGTGATGACCTGGACGCCGGCATTGCCGCCCATGGCGGCGACGATCGGCATCAGGATGGCCAGCGCCACGATCTGCTCGATGGTGGCCTCGAACTGCGAGATCACGGTCGAGGCGATGGCCGAGTTGCAAAGCGTCACCACCAGCCAGCGGACCCGGCGCCAGGCGGTCTCGAGCGCCGGCGCATGGAAGTCGGTCTCGCTGACGCCGACAATGCCGAGCAGATCCTCCTCGGCCTCCTCCTCGATGACATGGACCACGTCATCCACGGTGATCACGCCCAGGAGACGGCCCGCATCATCCACGACGGGCGCCGACATCAGCCCATATTGCCGGAAAAGATAGGCGACCGATTCCTGGTCCATGGTGGCCGGAACCACGCGGAACTCGGTATGCATCAGGTCCTCGAGCTTCACGATGCGCTTGTTGCGCATGGCGCGCGACAGCGGCACCGCGCCGATCGGCTTGTGCATCGGGTCGACCACGAAGAGATCGTAGAAATCGTCCGGCAGATCCTGGTTGGCGCGCAAATAGTCGATCGTCTCGCCCACGGTCCAATGCCGGGGCACCGCCACCAGATCGTGCTGCATCAGGCGGCCGGCGCTGTCCTCGGGATAGGTCAGGCCCTGCTCGATGACGGCGCGGTCGGCGGCCGGGATCGCCTGGAGGATGCGCTGCTTCTCGTCCTCGTCCAGATCCTCGAGGATGTCGACGGCATCGTCGGTCTCGAGCTCGGAGACGGCCTGCGCCACCTCGCCCGGGCTCATCAGCCCGATCACCTCTTCGCGCACCACCTCGTCGAGATAGTTGAGGGTCTCGGGTTCGAGGATATGGCGACAGACCTTGATGACGAGCTTGCGCTCGTCGGGGGTCAGGGATTGCAGCAGGTCGGCGAAGTCGGCCGGATGAAGCTCCTCCGCCAGCTTCTCGATCTGATCGAGCTTGCCCTCTTCGATCGCCTTATGGGCCCGCTCGACCACCTCCGGCGAGACGCCATAGAGCGCTTCCATCTCCGACAGCTTGACCTCGTCGGATTTGAAAACCTCGCCGTCCGGGCGCCGTTCCAGATCGGGTTGCGGCGCCTCGCTGCTCACGGACGGGCGGCCTCCAGGCCCTGAGCCGCCGCGGCTTGTGCGTCGACGGCCGCCACGGCCGTCATGTTGACGATGCCGCGCACGGTGATCGACGGCACCACCACATGGACCGGCATGGCGACGCCCATCAGCATCGGCCCGACCGAGAGGCCGTTGCCCAGCGTCTTCAGCAGATTGAAGGAGATGTTGGCGGCGTCGAGCGTCGGCATCACCAGGAGATTGGCCTGGCCCTTGAGGCGCGAGTTGGGGAAAAGCCGCAGGCGAATCTGCTCGCTGATCGCATTGTCGCCATGCATCTCGCCTTCGACCTCGAGCTCCGGCGCGCGCTCCCGGATCAGCTCCAGCGCCGCACGCATCAGCTTGGCGGTCGGGGTGTCGCGGGTGCCGAAGTTCGAATGCGAGAGCAGCGCCGCCTTCGGCATGATCCCGAATTTCGGCACGGCCGCCGCGGCCAGGAGCGCAAACTCGGCGATCTGCTCGGCGGTCGGCTCCGGCGTCACATGAGTGTCGCCCAGGAAGAAGGTCCCGGTCGGCAGGATCAGTGCCGTCAGCGCATAGGCATGGGACACGCCCGGCGCCAGGCCGATCACATCCAAGAGATGGCCCAGATGACGGATATATTTACCGACTGTGCCGCAGATGAGGGCGTCCGCCTCGCCGCGCCGGACCATCAGCGCGCCGATCACCGTGTTGCGGGTGCGCACGACGGTCTGGGCCGAGGACTGGGTCACGCCCTTGCGTTCGGTGAGGCTGTGATAAAGGGTCCAATATTCACGGAAGCGGTGATCCTCCTCGGGATCGACCAGCTCGACATCCTTGCCGGGCACGATCCGCAGGCCCAGCCGCTTGATGCGGCTTGCCACGACCGCGCGCCGGCCGATCAGGATGGGCTGCGCCAGCCCTTCATCGACGACGGTCTGGGCTGCCTGCAGCACCTTCTCCTCTTCGCCCTCGGCATAGCAGACCCGTTTCCGGTCCTCGCGCGCGCGATCGAACATCGGCTTCATCAGCAGGCCGGAGCGGAACACATACTGGCTGAGGCGGTCGCGATAGGCGGCGAGATCGGCGATGGGACGCGTGGCGACCCCGCTTTCCATCGCGGCCTTCGCCACCGCCGGCGCGATCGCGACCAGCAGGCGCCGGTCGAAGGGGCGCGGGATCAGATAATCCGGCCCGAAGCTCGGCACCTCGCCGCCATAGGCGCGAGTCACCTCGTCGGTGATCTCGGCCTGGGCCAGATCGGCGATCGCCTTCACGCAGGCGATTTCCATCGCCTCGTTGATCGTGGTGGCGCCGACATCGAGCGCGCCACGGAAGATGAAGGGGAAGCAAAGGACATTGTTGACCTGGTTCGGATAATCCGAGCGCCCGGTCGCGATGACCGCATCCTCGCGCACCGCCCGCACTTCCTCGGGCAGGATCTCCGGCGTCGGGTTGGCGAGCGCCAGCACGATCGGCTTCGCCGCCATCGTCGCCACCCATTCGGGCTTCATCACGCGGGGTGCCGAGAGGCCGAGGAAGATGTCGGCGTCCTTGATCACCTCGGGCAATTTTCGCGCATTGGTATCCTTGGCGTAGCGTTCCTTGAGCGGGTCCATCTCCTCCTTGCGGCCGCGATAGACCACGCCCGCGATGTCGGTGACGGTGATGTTCTCCATCTTGAGCCCGAGCCGCACCAGCAAGCCCAGGCAGGTCAGCGCGGCGGCTCCGGCACCGGAGGTCACCAGCTTCACCTCCTCGATTTTCTTGCCGACGATCTTGAGGGCGTTGGTGATCGCAGCCGCGACGATGATGGCGGTACCATGCTGGTCGTCATGGAAGACCGGGATCTTCATGCGCTGGCGGAGCTTGCGCTCCACCTCGAAACATTCCGGCGCCTTGATATCTTCGAGATTGATGGCCCCGAAGCTGGGCTCCAAGCTGGCGATGATGTCGACCAGCTTGTCGGGGTCGCGTTCGTCGATCTCGAGATCGAACACGTCGATGCCGGCAAAGGTCTTGAAGAGGACGGCCTTCCCTTCCATCACCGGTTTGGCCGCCAGGGGGCCGATCGCCCCCAGCCCCAGGACGGCGGTGCCGTTCGTCACCACGGCGACCAGATTGGCCCGGCCTGTCACCCGGGCCGCCTCGGCCGGGTCGGCCACGATCGCCTCGCAAGCGAAGGCCACGCCCGGCGAATAGGCCAAGGCCAGGTCACGCTGGTTGGCCAAGGGCTTGGTCGCCACGATGGCGAGCTTTCCCGGAACCGGGGTGCGATGATATTCGAGCGCGCTGGCGCGCAGATCTTCAGCCATGGGGAATTCTTGGGCCCGACAGTGGTGAAACCGGCCCGGGAGTATAGCCAGCGATTGTTGTGCTGCCACCGGGGTTTACGTCAGGTCTGGCAGACCCCAAATGAAGGTCGGAAGCCGCCAAACGCCAGGCCCAGAAACGCCGAAGCCCGCGCGGGGTTACCGGCGGGCTCCAGGCAGGCATTGGTGCGGTCGAGAAGACTCGAACTTCCACGGGTTGCCCCACAGCGACCTCAACGCTGCGCGTCTACCAGTTCCGCCACGACCGCATGTCAGGGATGGGCTTGCCATCCGTGGCAGCGGGGGAATAGCAAATCGAGGGACCGCGATCAAGTTGAACCGGCGGCGGCCCAAAGCCGCGGAAATCCAGGAGGATAAACCCCTGTCCGAAAGCGTCACCGAAACCCTGGCCAAAGCCCCTCCGGCGGCCCCCGTGGAATGGCGGGTCAACGACGCGCTGACCCCCTATCCCGAGGCCGTGGCGGCCATGGAGGTCCGGGTGGCCGCCATTGCGCGCGGCGAGGCGCCGGAGCTTGTCTGGCTGGTGGAGCACCCGCCGCTCTATACCGCCGGCACCAGTGCCCGGGCCGGCGATCTGCTGGAACCCGGCCGGTTCCCCGTGTTCGAGAGCGGCCGCGGCGGGCAATTCACCTATCACGGGCCCGGCCAGCGGGTGGCCTACACCATGCTCTCGGTCGCGGCCCGGGGCGGCGATCTCCGCCGCTTCGTGGGCGACCTCGAGGAATGGATCATCCGCACCCTCGCCCGCTTCAACCTGAAGGGCGAGCGCCGCGAGGGCCGGGTCGGCATCTGGATCGCAAAGCCCAGCGGCATGGAGGACAAGATCGCGGCGCTGGGCATCCGGGTCCGGCGCGGCGTCACCTATCACGGGATCGCCATCAACCTCGATCCCGACCTGGCCCATTTCTCCGGCATCGTGCCCTGCGGCATCCAGGGCGGCGGTGTGTCGCCCTACGGCGTCACCTCGCTGGTGCGCGAAGGCATCCTGATCGCGATGCCCGAACTCGACATGGCCCTCAAGGGCGCGTTCGAGGAGGTATTTGGGAAAGTGTCTGCGGTGACGTAAGACCGCAACGGAGGCCCTCCTCCGTTCTCGAGAACGCCATCAGTTCTCCGGCTCGCGCTTATATCCGAACCTGGACATGATCCACGGCCAGAACACCATGATGGCGACAAAAAGGACGATCAGCAGGAGCGAGACCGCCATTTGGACGATGCCGAAACTGGGGGAATCGTTCACCACAAACCAGCCCGTGATGACTGCCGCCAGCGACATGACAATTCGAACGAGCCAGCCAAACATATCGGATCCTTTCCAGACCGGACGTCGTCTCTGCTGAGAATCGAGGAAGAATGGCATCTGGAGAACGAAATATTCTCGACTTCCTGTATCCCGTGCTCCGGACCGGCATAGGTCAGGGCGAGGATTTATTTTAGCGATTCTCTGATCATTGACGATGACAGCCGCGGCCGATTGTTACGCATCCGGCCACTGATGGAAACCATTCTCCGCCGGCTCGTCGGCGTCGAAGCTTTCGATGCCGCTGACCTTGGCCAAGGGCGGGCCCTGGCGGCAGAGATCGACCATCTCCTCGATCCGCGTGACCGGACCTGCGAACAGGGCCTCGACCTCGCCGGTCGAGAGATTGCGGACCCAACCCTTGAGGCCGCGCTTGTTGGCTTCGCTCATGGTCCAGGCGCGATACCAGACGCCCTGGACCTTGCCCGAGATGACGATGCGTCGCGCGCTCATGCGAACTCCACGATCACCTGATCGACGGCCAGGCTGTCGCCCGGCGCTGCGTGAAGCTTGGCGACCTTGCCATCGCGTTCGGCGCGCAGCAGGTTCTCCATCTTCATCGCCTCCACCACGGCCAGTTCCTGCCCGGCCTTGACCTCCTGCCCTGCCGTGACGGCGAGCGAGACCAGGAGACCCGGCATCGGCGACAAGAGGAAGCGCGACATGTCGGGCGGCACCTTGAGCGGCATGAAGCGCGCGAGCGCCGCCGCGCGCGGGGTCAAGACCTGGATCATCAGCTCGCTGCCCGCATGGGTCAGCTTGTAGCCGACGCCCCTGCGGTCGATCTGGACCGAGATCGGTTGCCCGTTGATCCGGCCCTGGAAGAGCGGATCGCCGATCCGCCAGTCACCGATCAGCTCGTGGCTCGCCTCGCCGCTGATGACGGCATAGCCGCCCGCGGTCTCGGCAATGGTGACGGTGGTCGGCTCGCGGTCGATCATCACCACCCATTCGCCGCCGCTGGCGAGCTTGGGTGGGCGCAGGCGGCCGCTGATCTGCTGCTCACGCTGTCGCGAACGGTGATGGATCATGGCGGCGACGGCGATGAGCTGGCGCCGGCGCTCCTCGTCGGGCGGCGCGCCATGGAACCCGTCCGGGAACTCGTCGGCGATGAAGTTGGTCGAGAGCTTGCCGTCCGCGAAGCGCGGATGGCCCAGCAATGCCGAGAGGAAGGAGATGTTGTGGCTGACGCCGCGGATATAGAAGCTGTCGAGCGCCTCGCGCAGCGCCGCGGTCGCATGTCGCCGATCGGTGCCGCTGCCGACGACCTTGGCGATCATCGGATCGTAGAACATGCTGATCTCGGCGCCTTCATAGACGCCGCTGTCGATCCGCACCTGTCCTATGCCGGTCGGCTCGCGATAGTTGGACAGACGCCCGGTCGACGGCAGGAACCCGCGTAAAGGATCCTCGGCATAGACCCGGGCTTCGATCGCCCAGCCCTCGAGCTTCACGTCCTTCTGCTTGAAGCCCAGCTTCTCGCCGGCGGCGATCCGGATCATCAGCTCGACCAGATCGAGGCCGGTGACGAGCTCGGTCACCGGATGCTCGACCTGCAGGCGCGTGTTCATCTCCAGGAAATAGAAGTTGCGCTGCGGATCGACGATGAACTCGACGGTGCCGGCCGAGCGGTAATTCACCGCCTTGGCCAAGGCCACCGCCTGGGCACCCATGGCGGCGCGGGTTTTGGCGTCGAGGAAGGGGCTCGGCGCCTCCTCGATCACCTTCTGATGACGGCGCTGGATCGAGCATTCGCGCTCGCCCAGATAGACGATGTTGCCATGGCTGTCGCCCAGCACCTGGATCTCGATATGCCGCGGATGCTCGATGTATTTCTCGATGAAGACGCGATCGTCGGCGAAGCTCGATTTCGCCTCGTGCGTGGCGCTGCGGAAGCCCTCATGGACCTCCTGGTCGGTGCGCACGATGCGCATGCCCTTGCCGCCGCCGCCGGCCGAGGCCTTGATCATCACCGGATAGCCCACGTCATGGGCGATGGCGACCGCTTCGGCCTCGTCCTTGATCACGCCCAGATAGCCCGGCACGGTGCTGACGCCCGCTTGCTGCGCCAGTTTCTTGGATTCGATCTTGTCGCCCATGGCGCCGATCGCCTCGACACCGGGGCCGATGAAGACGATGCCGGCCTGCTCGAGGGCGGCGGCGAACTTGCGGTTCTCGGAGAGGAAGCCATAGCCCGGATGCACCGCCTCGGCGCCGGTCTGCCTGATGGCATCGAGGATGCGGTCGATCGAGAGATAGCTCTGGGCCGAGGGCGCCGGCCCGATCGCCACCGCCTCATCAGCCTCGCGCACATGCTTGGCATCGGCGTCCGCCTCGGAATAGACGGCCACCGTTTTGATGCCCATGGCGCGGGCGGTGCGGATGACGCGGCAGGCGATCTCGCCGCGATTGGCGATCAGGATCTTCTTGAACATTATTGATGACTCAATGCGATTTGCTGTCGGCGGGTGAAACTGATTGCCTTCTGCCCTGCGCAAAGCCGCGGCAGTCGGGAACCTGCTTGGGCGCTTCCATCAGCTTCCAACCGGTCGCATGAGGAAACCCCGCGGCGAAGACCATGCGCATAAGGCAGTTGAGATTCGGCACCCACCAGTTGGTGTCGTTGGAGCCGTACTCGTTGCCGGGATAGAACTCCATGACGACCTCGGAACCGGAATAACCGTTGCCCAGGCCGCCGCGATAGACGCTGTTGTCGTCAAGGATGGCCGTCTCGACGCAGAGCAGCTCGTCGGTCACCGCCGCCAGACGATCCAAGGCCAACAATGGATGGCGAAGATGGTAGAGCGTGCCGAAAAAGAACACCACGTCGAACCGGCCCATCCGCGCTTCGGTCACGTCATAGACGGACATTTCCCGGCGGTTGCACCGAGCGTCGTCATAGCCGAGCGCGTCCCGGCAGAAATCGAAGGTCGCCCAAGCCTGCCGATCGTTCTTTTTCAAGGTACCCAGTTGATCGGAGAAATCGTCGATCGCCACCGCCTCGCGAGCGCCGCGTTTCAAGGCCTCGAAGGTCCAATACCCGTCCCAGGCACCGACATCGAGAACCCGCTTGCCGGTCAGATCCTTGGGAACCCGGTAAGCGGCCGGATCAATCGGCGCCCAGCCGGGAGTGACGACGCCATCCGGAAGTTCGATCCGGTGATACCAATAGGGAAATCGCCTGACGTCTTCGCTCAAGGACATTGCCGACAGCCCTCTCCGGCCTTTGACCGGTTTAAAGCGGAATGTTGTCGTGCTTCTTCCAGGGATTCTCGAGCTTCTTTCCCTTGAGCATGGCGAGCGCCCGGCAGATCCTCCGGCGCGTCGAGCGGGGCATGATCACGTCGTCGATGAAGCCGCGCGACCCGGCCACGAAGGGATTGGCGAACTTGCTGCGATATTCCTCGGTGCGCTGCGCGATGGCGGCGGTGTCGCCGATGTCGGCGCGGAAGATGATCTCGACCGCGCCCTTCGGCCCCATCACCGCGATCTCGGCCGTGGGCCAGGCATAGTTCACGTCGCCGCGTAGATGCTTGGAGCTCATCACGTCATAGGCGCCGCCATAGGCCTTGCGGGTGATGACGGTCACCTTCGGCACCGTCGCCTCGCCATAGGCGAAGAGCAGCTTCGCGCCATGCTTGATGATGCCGCCGAACTCCTGGGCCGTGCCCGGCAGGAAGCCCGGCACATCGACAAAGGTCAGGATCGGGATGTTGAAGCAGTCGCAGAAGCGCACGAAGCGCGCGGCCTTGCGCGAGCTGTCGATGTCGAGGCAACCCGCCAGCACCATCGGCTGGTTGGCGACGATGCCGACGGTCGCCCCTTCCATGCGGCCGAAGCCGGTCAGGATGTTCCCGGCGAAGTCCGGCTGCAGCTCGAAGAAATCGCCCTCGTCCACGACCTTCCGGATCAGCTCATGCATGTCGTAGGGCTTGTTAGGATTGGCCGGAATCAGCGTGTCGAGCGATTCCTCGATCCGGTCGCCGCTGTCGGCGGTCGGGCGCACCGGCACGCCGTTGCGGTTCGATTCCGGCAGGAAGTCGAAGAAGCGGCGCATCTGCAGCAGCGCATCGACGTCGTTCTCGAAGGCGAGATCGGCGACGCCGGACTTGGCGGAGTGCGTGACGGCGCCGCCGAGCTCCTCATGGGTGACGGTCTCATGCGTGACCGTCTTCACCACATCGGGCCCGGTCACGAACATGTAGGAGGAATCCTTCACCATGAAGATGAAGTCGGTCATGGCCGGGGAATAGACCGCGCCGCCGGCGCAAGGCCCCATGATGAGCGAGATCTGCGGCACCACGCCCGAGGCGGTGATGTTGCGCTGGAACACCTCGGCATAACCCGCGAGCGAAGCGACGCCTTCCTGGATCCGGGCGCCGCCGGAATCGTTGATCCCGATCACCGGAGCGCCGACCTTCACCGCCTGATCCATCACCTTGCAGATCTTCTCCGCATGGGCCTCGGAGAGCGAGCCGCCGAACACGGTGAAGTCCTGGCTGAAGACGAAGACCAGCCGGCCATTGATGGTGCCATGCCCGGTCACCACGCCATCGCCGGGGATCTTCTGTTCCGCCATGCCGAAGTCCGAGGAGCGGTGCTCCACGAACATGTCCCATTCCTCGAAGGAGTCGGCATCGAGCAGCAGCTCGATGCGCTCGCGGGCGGTCAGCCGGCCCTTGGCATGCTGAGCCTCGATGCGGCGGGGACCGCCACCGGCGCGGGCGGCGGCCCGCTTCTCCTCGAGTAAGCGAAGGATTTCCTGCATGGGATGGCGGTTCCAACGGTCAGGGGTTTAATTATTACAGTTTTATGACAGTTCCCCAGGCGACTGGCCGTCGAGATAGCACCAATCCGACGCCAAAATGAAGCCAGATTTTCACGCTGAAAGAAGGGCCAGAAACCGCTCTGCCGCTTCAATTTCGGTCTTGAGATCGGCCTGGCGCCGGGCAGCCTCGGGGTCCACGCCCCAGCGCTCGATCTGGTAGGTCTCGTCCAGCAGGGAGAGGTCATAAACCTCTGTCCCCGAAAGCCGCCCCTCCAGCAAAGCCAGGCCCAGAATGACCGAGCCGGCGGCCCCGGTCGCCGAGGCGAGGGCCGTCAGGCGGAAGGGATCGAGGGCGGCGACCGCGGCCTCGATGGCACGCAGCGCCTCCGGCGGCTGGGGCCGCGGCATGACGCCGGTCACCACCAGCAGGGGCGCGTCGTAATGGAGCCGCGCCCAATCGACCAGGGGCTGCCAGAGCTGCTCCTGACGCTCGACCAGGCTTGTGGGGACCTCCGCCCGGTAGCAGAGCAGATCGGTCGCGGCGAAGCCGGCGACGTTCGCCGCGGTCGCCTGGGGCGCCTCGGCCACCCTGTCGATCGCGGTGGCCGCGAGCTGCATGAGCGGCATGCTGGCCGGCTTGATCCGGTCGCCTTGCGCCTGCCATTCGGCAGCGACGGCTTGCGCCAATGACGAGGTCGGCAGCAGGAAGGGCTTGGCCGCGGGACTGCGCATCGGCTTGCCGTCGAGCGCCACGCCAAAGCCGCCTGCCTCCGCCCGCGCGGAGGCCGTCTGATAGAACCGCTTCATCCCAGCCGGGCGAGCCCGCCCCTCAGGGCAGCAGGTTCTTCAATGCGTTGCCGGTATCCTGGAGCGTCTTGCCGGCATCGTCGAGTACCTTCTGGCCCGAGCTCGTGGGTTGCGCAGGCGCCGTTGTGCCCGTCGTGGAAGCGCCGCTCCCGCCATTCAGGGCCGTCACGCAGGGATTGCCGCCCCCGCTGCTGGCGCTCGTGGTCGTGCTGCTCGTGCCCCCGCTGCCGCCCGTGCCGGTGACGCCCGCGAGCGCCCCCAGGATGTCGCCACCGCTGGAGGCCGCACCGACCGCCGCCCCGGCAATGCCCTGCGCCAGGGCCGCCGCATCGGGCGTCACGCTCGGATTGGCCATGGTCCCGCCGATATTGATCGGGATCGCGAGATTGGCGAGGTTGGTCTGCTTGGCGCGCGGATCGATATGCAGCTTGAGCTTCTCGGTCGCCAGATTGATATCGCCGCTGCCGACGATGCTGGCGCCATTGGTGTCGAGCACCAGTCCGGTGCTGGTGGCGAGGCCCTTCTTGATGTCGAACTTGCTGACGAAGCAATTGAGATTGGTGCTGTTGCCACTGCCGCCCGTCGCAATCAGCTGGAACAGGTCGGACAGCAGGATCTTGGCAAACTCGTTATTGATATGGCCTTCGCCCATGGAGAAGTTGGTGTTGCCATTGAGGCCCGCCATGATCTCGCGCACCGAGTTGCCGGCGCCGGCCACGTCGAGATCGAGATCGGCCTTGCCGCCCGTCAGCACGTCGCTGATCGAGAGCGTCTGCAGCAGGGTCCCCACCTCGACCTGCTTGGCGTTGATCTTGAGTGCCACGGGAGCCGGCGTCTTGGCCCCGTCGATCACGGCCGAGATCGCGAAATTGCCGCCGCCCAGCCCGCTCTGGAAATTTTTGATGGTGAGCTTGCTGTCCTGCAGCGCCATGTCGAGCGCCAGATTCTCCAGCGTCACCGGATCCTTGATGAATTTCTGCGCGGTCAGATGGATGTTGGCATCGGCCGCGCCGAGCCCGTCGAAGGGCAGCGGGTCGGCCGGGAAGACACGGCCATCGTTCGCCGCTCCGGAACTCGTCGTGGTCGTGGTGGAGCCGCCACCGCCCTCGGCCGGCTTCACGCCGAAATCCTTCAGATCGATCATCGCCGCGGCAAGGTTGGCGGTGATGTTCGGCTTCTTGCCGCCCATCGCCACGCTGGCGTCGCCGGTCATGCTGCTCGTGCCCATCTTGAGCTGGAGCTGCTCGACCTTATAGACGCCGCTGGGGTTCGAGAGATTGCCGGCGACGCTGTAGGGGCCCAGGGGCGGCAGGGTCGCGCCCGAAATGGCATTGAGGTCGGCGAGGCTCTTGCCTTCGACCGCCAGCGCGACCGCGACACCTTCGGCCGTCATCGGCTTCGCCACCGCGCCCTTGAGCGCGATCTTGGCGCCGCCCGCTTCGACCGTGACGTCGATCGGGAAGGCCTGGTTGGCGAGCAGCGCGCCCACCGCGCCGATCATGCCCTTGGCGGTGATGGGGTTGCCGTTATAGCTGCCGTCGAGCGCGATCTGGATCGGACTGGAAGCGCTGTCGGCCTCGGCCGTGAACGACTTGATGGCGATGGTCTTGGTCTGTTTGGTGACACCATCGGTCCAGAGAACCTGCGAGTCCTCGATCCGGATGTTGTGCACGACAGGCAGCGTCGCCGGGCCGGCACTGGAGCTCGTCGTGCTGGTGGTTGTCGTCGTTGTGGTCGTCGTCGATGGGGTCGCGGGCGTGAATACCCAATTACCCTGACCTTTGTCGTTCGTCTCGAGCAGGATGTCCGCGCCCTTGAGGACGATCCGGTTCACCTCGACATTGCCGCTCAAGAGAGGGATCAGCCGGACCTCGGCCTCGAGCCGCTTCATCTTGATCAGCTCGGGGCGCGAGCCCCAGGGCGCATTGGAGAAGGTGACGTCATTGACCGCCAGTGCCGGGTTCCACGAGATCACCAGATCGACATCGCCCGCGAGCGTGAGATCGCGTCCCGTGGCCTCCTTCACCTTCTCGGCGATGAGAGCTTTGTACTGGTTGAAATCCTGCGACTTCAGGATGGCGATGCCCGCCACCACGACAGCCACCACCAGAACGACCAGACCGATCAGCACGTATTTGAGACGCATAAATCACCGTTCCCCGTAATTGGCGAGTGCCGTGGGCAATTCTTCCGGCCGCAAAATGACCCGGCCGGCGCCGGCGCGGGCAAGGTCCGCGGGCTCATGATAGCCCCAACCGGCGCCGATACCAGCCGTACCCGCATTATAGGCCATTTCCATGTCGAAACTGGTGTCTCCGATCAGCACTGTCGAGGCCGGATCGACACCAATTTCCGCCATGGCCTGATGCAGCATGGCGGGGTGCGGTTTACTGGGCGCCCGATCAGCGGTCTGCAGGGTGACAAAACGCTTCGTCAGGCCGTGAGCCTCCAGCGTATGGCGCAGCCCGCGCAAATTCTTGCCCGTGGCGATTCCGAACACCACATCCGGGCCGGCGATCGCTTCGATCGCCTCGAGAATTCCGGGAAAGAGCGGCTCGCGATAGCTGTCCTTTTGTCGCGCCGCCACGGCTTCGCGCCGGAAGGCCGCTGCGAGCCCCGCCAACATCTGCTCGTCGGCATCGGGTTGGAGTGCCGCGATTGCTGTCTCCAGGGTCAGGCCGACCACACGGCGCACCGCCGCCGGCTCGGGCTCGCGCAATTCTAGCGAGCGCCAGGCCGAGGCCATCGCCGCGACGATCGCGTGCTGACTGTCCACGAGCGTGCCGTCGCAGTCGAACATGATCAGTTTGAAGCGATGCGACATCACCAATTTAGAACTCGAACTCCTCGCGGTTCGCCGGCCCCGAGGAAACGGAGAAGCCCAGGAACTTCCAGGTCGCGACCATATGCGGCGGCAAGGGCGCGCTGACCCGCAGGGTCTTGCCCGCCGGATGCGGCAATTCGAGGGCGCGCGCATGGAGATGGAGTTGGCGCGAGACCTCCTTCCCCGGCAGGAAGGCCCCCGCCCCACCATATTTGCCGTCGCCCAGGATCGGCGTGCCCAGGGCGGCGCAATGCGCGCGCAATTGATGGGTGCGTCCGGTCTCCGGCCGCAGGGCCAGCCAGGCCGCCTTGCGGCCGATATGCTCGACCGTCCGGTAATAGGTGATGGCGCGCTGGCCTTCCTCCCGGTCGGGACGAACCCGCTCGCCGCTCTGGCCGGGCTGTTTCGACAAGGCGAGATCGATGCGGCCCGATAGCGGCTGCGGCGAGCCGATGACCGCCGCCCAATAGAGCTTGTGGACCTCGCGCCCGCGAAACAACTCCGAAAGCTTGGCCGCGGCGCGCGCGGTGCGAGCCAGCACCAGCACGCCGCTCGTGTCCTTGTCGAGACGATGGACCAGACGCGGTCGCTCGTCGCTGCCGAAGCGCAACTCGTCGAGCGCGCCATCGAGATGCACGGTGGTCTCCGTACCGCCCTGCACCGCAAGCCCGGCCGGCTTGTCGATCACGATCAGCCAATCGTCGCGATGCAGGATCCGGCGGCGCAGTTCCTCTCCCAGCCTCGCCGAAGCGAGATCGGACTTGCGGGACCTCGCTTCCGTCCGCTCGGCCGGCGGCGCCTCGCCGCTCGGTGCCGCGGTCAGCGGGGGAACGCGAACGGTCTGACCCGGCTCGAGGCGATGGTTGGCCTTGATGCGCTTGCCATCGACCCGCACCTGGCCGGTGCGCAGCAGCTTCTCCAGCCGGCCATGGGTCAGCTCGGGAAAGCGGCGCTTGAACCAGCGGTCGAGCCGTTGCTCCGCCTCGTCATGCCCGATGGTGATCGATTCCACGCTGCTCATGAAGCGGCCCTATTCCTCGCGCTGGCTCTGGGCGCGGTTGCGCAGCTTCGCCCAATAATCGAGCCGCTTGCGGATCTCGCGCTCGAAGCCGCGCTCGACCGGCTGGTAGAACTCGCTGCGCGCCATCCCGTCCGGAAAATAATTCTGGCCCGAGAAACCCTCCTCGGTGTCGTGATCGTACTCATAACCCTTGGCATAACCCAGGTCGCGCATCAGCCGCGTGGGGGCGTTCAGGATATGCTTGGGCGGCATCAGCGAGCCGGTTTCACGCGCCGCCCGCTGCGCCGCGCCGAAGGCACGATAGGCGGCGTTGGATTTGGGCGCCGTCGCCAGATAGAGCACGCATTGCGCCAGCGCGAGCTCGCCCTCGGGCGAACCCAGACGTTCATAAGTGTCCCAGGCCGCCAGCGCCTGCACCAGCGCATCCGGATCGGCGAGCCCGACATCCTCCGCTGCGAAACGCACCATGCGCCGCGCGACATAGAGCGGATCCTCGCCACCGACCAGCATGCGCGCGAACCAATAGAGCGCCGCGTCGGCGTCCGAGCCGCGCAGGGATTTATGCAAGGCGCTGATCAGGTTGTAGTGGCTCTCCTGCGCCTTGTCGTAGAGCGGCATCCGGCGCTGGACGGCCGCCGCCAGCCCCGCCACGTCGAGCGGCGCCTTCGCCGGCAGGCGGAACAGCTCCTCGGTCATGTTGAGGAGATAGCGGCCATCGCCGTCCGCCATCGCGCGCAGCGCCTGACGCGCTTCGGGCATCACCGGCAGCACCCGGCCCTCGACGGCCTCGGCCCGTGCCAGCAGTTTCTCCAGGGCCTCGTCATCGAGCCGGCGCAGCACGAAGACCTGGCAGCGCGACAGCAAGGCGCCATTGAGCTCGAAGGACGGATTCTCCGTCGTGGCGCCGACCAGCGTCACGGTGCCGTCCTCGACATAGGGCAGGAACCCGTCCTGCTGCGCGCGGTTGAAACGGTGGATCTCGTCGACGAAGAGCAGCGTGCCGCGACCGACGCTGCGCCGGCCCTTGGCGGCCTCGAAGATTTTGCGCAGATCGGCGACGCCGGAGAAGACGGCGGACAGGGGCTCGAACTGCATGTCGCTGCGCGCGGCGATGAGGCGGGCGAGCGTGGTCTTGCCGCAACCGGGCGGGCCCCAGAGGATCATCGACGAGATCCGTCCGGTCGCGACCATCCGGCCGATGGGGCCTTCCGGTCCCAGCAGATGATCCTGCCCGACCACCTCGTCGAGCGACTGCGGCCGCAGCCGGTCGGCCAGCGGGCGCGGGGCCTGGCTCTCGAAGAGGTTCGTCATCGCCTGCCGATCGGGGCCATGGCGCTCATCCCAGATCGAGCGTCTGAACGCGATCGCCGCGCTTGACCGTGATCTTCCAATGGACCGAGCGCTGGGCCAGTTGATCGAGCGTCGTCTTGACGTCGGGGCAAGGCACCTCGTTGATCTTGAGCAGGATGTCGCCGGGCCGGAATCCCACCTGCGCCGCCGGGCTGCCATTCTCGACCTTGGTCAGGACCACGCCCGACCAGATGCCCGACATCCCCACTTCTTCCGCCAGGGCCGGAGAAAGATTGGCGATATGGGCGCCCATCAGCGGCGTACGACCCTCGATCAGGGTCTCGTCGCGCGGCGGCGTCTCGGGGGCCTGCGTCAGTGGAATGGGAAGCTCGAGCGACTGCCCCTTGCGCAGCACCGTCAAGGTCGCCGTGCTGCCGACCGGCAAGGTCGCCAAGCGGAACCGCAACGCGCCGGGATCCTCCACGGCGCGATCGTTGATGGCCGTGACGATGTCGCCGACCTTGAGGCCCGCCTGCTGCGCCGGGCCGCCGTCATAGAGATTGTTGATGACGACGCCGCCGGGCTTGGCCAGGCCGAAGCCCTGGGCCAGCTCCGCGGTGACGGGCTGGCCGGTAGCCCCGATCCAGGGCCGCACGATCCGCCCGCCATTGCCCGCCGCATCGATCACCGATTTGACCATGTTGGCCGGGATGGCGAAGCCGATCCCCACCGACCCGCCGCTGCGCGAGACGATCGCCGTGTTGATGCCGGCGAGCTTGCCGTCCATCGTCACCAGGGCGCCGCCGGAATTGCCGGGGTTGATCGCGGCATCGGTCTGGATGAAGAAGCCATAGTCGGAGATGCCGACGCGCGTGCGCGCGAGCGCGGAGACGATGCCGCTGGTCACGGTCTGGCCGACACCGAAGGGATTGCCGATCGCCAGCACCAGATCGCCGACCTCGAGCGTATCGGAATCGCCGAGCGGGAGCACAGGCAGCGTCGCCCCTTCGGGATCGACCTTGAGCAGCGCCAGATCGCTCTGGTCGTCGCTGGTGACCAGCGTCGCCGAGAACTCGCGGCCGTCGCTGAGGACGACCTTGATCTCCTGGGCGCCCTCGATCACATGGACATTGGTTACCACCAGCCCGTCGCTGCGGACGATGACGCCCGAACCCAGCGAGTTCTGGATCCGCTGCGAGGGCTGCCCCAGGGCATCGCCGAAGAACTGGCGGAAGAAGGGATCGTTGAAGAGCGGCGAGGTCCGCTGCTGCACCACCGCGCGCGTATAGATATTCACCACCGCCGGCTCGACCTGCTTCACCAGGGGCGCGAAGGAGAGCGTGATCTGCTCGCGCGAGCTCGGCACCGCCGGCTCATCGGCGCGGAGAGTGCCGGCCATGAGCGCGCAGCAGGCCAAGGCGGCGAAGCAGAGAATCGTCAGGCGACGGGCCGGACGCAACGGACGCATGAATTCTCCATGGACATGTTCCGGCGGGACCGGGGGCTTGGGGGGCCGGGCCGCCGTTCTCGAGGGATTCTAGCCGGAACCGGCGACCAGCCCAACCCGGATGGCATTACGGCCCGGAAAGCCGGAAAGGAAAAAGGGCGGCCCCCGAGGGACCGCCCTTCCCGATTTCGTCGCCGGCGCGAGACGCCGAGACCCCTGGCTTCAAGCCTCGGGCTGCTGCTCGTCGCCCTCGGTGCCCTGCTGGCTCGGGCCTGAATCCAGGCCCTTGGCCGCGGGGTCGCGATCGACCAGCTCGATGATGGCCATCGGCGCGGAATCGCCATGGCGGAAGCCCGCCTTCAGCACGCGCGTATAGCCGCCATGACGGGTCTTGTAGCGCTCGGCCAGGGTGTCGAACAGCTTGCGGGTCTGCACCTCGTCGCGCATCGTCGCCAGGACCTGGCGACGGGCATGGAGCCCGCCCCGCTTGCCCAGTGTGATCAGCTTCTCGACGATCGGCCGGAGATCCTTGGCCTTCGGCAAGGTGGTCTTGATCTGCTCATGCTTGATCAGCGCCGCCGCCATATTGGCGAACATGGCCTTGCGGTGGCTGCTGGTCCGATTGAGTTTGCGGCCGCTCATACCGTGACGCATCGCTTGCTTCCTTCTCTCCGGTCCGGCGCCGTGCAGGGGCCTTTGGCCCCGACACGACCCGATTGCATCATCCCGTCGCCGCAGGGGCCCCGCATAAGGGCTTGCCCATGTACGACCGGGTGCGGGCCACCATGGCCCGCCTGCTCGTTACGCCCGTCTTCGGCTCAGTACGGCTCGTCGAGCCGCTTCGCCAGGTCTTCGATGTTCTCCGGCGGCCAGTTCGGGATCTCCATGCCGAGATGGAGGCCCATCTGCGCCAGCACTTCCTTGATCTCGTTGAGCGACTTGCGGCCGAAATTCGGCGTCCGCAGCATCTCGGCCTCGGTCTTCTGAACCAGATCGCCGATATAGACGATGTTGTCGTTCTTCAGGCAGTTCGCCGAACGGACCGACAGCTCGAGCTCGTCGACCTTGCGCAGGAGGTTTTTGTTGAACGGCGGCTCGGCCGTCCGGATCTCCTCGCGCACGGCGCTCGGCTCTTCGAAGTTGATGAAGAGCTGCAACTGGTCCTGCAGGATGCGCGCGGCCAGCGCCACGGCGTCCTCGGGCGCGATCGCGCCGTTGGTCTCGACCTGCATCGAGAGCTTGTCATAGTCGGTGACCTGGCCGACGCGGCTGTTGTCGACCTTGTAGGACACCTTCTTGACCGGGCTGAACAGCGCATCGACCGGGATCAGGCCGATCGGTGAATCTTCCAGGCGGCTGACGGCCGCGGCCATGTAGCCTTTGCCCGTGTCGACGGTGAATTCCATCTTCACGTTCGCGCCCTGGTCGAGGGTGCAGAGCACGAGATCGGGATTCATGATCTCGATGTCATGACCGGTCTGGATCATGCCGGCGCGCACTTCGCCCGGGCCTTCGGCCACAAGACGCATGCGCTTCGGGCCCTCGCCATGCATCTTCAGGCCCATGCCCTTGATGTTGAGGACGATGTCGGTCACGTCCTCGCGCACACCCGGGATCGACGAGAACTCATGCAACACGTTCTCGATCTGCACCGAGGTGACGGCCGCGCCCTGCAGCGACGACAGCAGCACGCGACGCAGCGCGTTGCCGAGGGTCAGGCCGAATCCACGCTCGAGCGGCTCCGCCACGACGGTGGCAAAGCGCTTCGGGTCAGTGCCGGGCTCAACGGCCAGCTTGTTTGGCTTAATGAGCTCCGTCCAATTTTTCTGCAACACGATTGCGACCTCTCGCTGTCGTCCGACCGGCCTTCTGATCCGGGGCCCGCACCCTCGGTTTACCGCCGGTCTGGACTGGTTCTGGTCTTCTGCACACGCAACACCCGGCGCGGGTCGCCGGGCGGTGGAATTTTCTGCGGTCTCTAAAGTCCGCTCAGACGCGCCGACGCTTGGGCGGGCGGCATCCGTTGTGCGGAATCGGCGTCACGTCTTTGATGGAGGTGATGGTGAAGCCCGCGCCCTGCAACGCGCGCAACGCGGACTCGCGGCCCGAACCCGGACCCTTCACTTCGACTTCCAGCGTCTTCACGCCATGCTCCATCGCCTTGCGCGCGGCGGCATCGGCAGCAACCTGCGCGGCATAGGGCGTCGATTTGCGCGAGCCCTTGAAGCCGAGACTGCCGGACGACGCCCAGGCCACGGTATTGCCCTGCGCATCGGTGATGGTGATCATCGTATTATTGAAGCTCGCATTCACATGCGCGACGCCAGAGGTAATGTTCTTACGCTCTTTGCGACGCGGGCGCGCGGTGGCTGCCTTGACCATGGCCTTGTCTTCTCCTTGAAACTCTTAGACGGCCTTTTTCTTGCCGGCGATCGACTTGGCCGGACCCTTGCGGGTACGCGCATTGGTATGGGTGCGCTGACCGCGCACCGGCAGACCCTTGCGATGGCGCAAGCCACGGTAGCAACCGAGATCCATCAGCCGCTTGATGTTCATCGCAACTTCACGACGCAGATCACCTTCGACGCGATAGTCACGATCGATGACCTCGCGGATACGGACGACATCGTCGTCCGTCAGCTGATGCACGCGCCGATCGGCCGGGAGACCGACTTTGTCGATGATTTCCTGAGCCTTGGCGTTTCCGATGCCATGAATATAGGTCAGGGCAATCAGGACACGCTTTTGCGTCGGGATATTGACGCCCGCAATACGCGCCACCGCTATTTCTCCTTGAATTTCAACGGGATAGACGACGGGACCAGGGTCACCATCAGCCCGAGGGCGCGCATTATATGAAGATTCGCCATCGAGTCAACCGGTTAGGCCGCCGCAACACCGTTCAGGATGGTCTCGATCTCCCGGGTCACCTGATCCGGAGCCGCCATCCCGTCTACTTCCTTCAGAAGACCCTTGCGCCGGTAGTAGGGCACGATCGGCGCAGTCTGCGCCCGATAGGCCACCAACCGCGCCTTCAGGGTCTCCGGATTATCGTCCTTGCGGCGCAGGAACTCGGTCGAGCCGCAAACGTCGCAAATCCCCGCCTTTTTAGGAGGGTGAAACTTGTCGTGGTAGCCGGCGCCGCATTTGGCACAGGTAAAACGGCCCGAAATGCGCTCGATCAGCGCGGCCTCGTCGACCGCCAGCTCGATCACCGCATGAAGCTTCCGGCCCCCTTGGGCCAGCATCTTGTCCAGGGCTTCGGCCTGGGCCTCGGTCCGGGGGAAACCGTCCAGCACAACGCCCTTGCGGGCCTCCGGTGCGGCAATCCGCTCCGCGATCATGGCGATGATGATCTCGTCGGGCATGAGCTGGCCCGCTTCCATCACCTTCTTCGCCTGCTGACCCAAGGCACTACCCGACGCGACGGCCTGGCGCAGCATGTCGCCCGTCGAAAGCTGCACCAACCCCCGTGTCGTCTCGAGCCGCTTGGCCTGGGTGCCCTTCCCCGCCCCCGGCGGGCCCAGGAGAATCAGGTTCATCCCCGCCGCCCCTTGAGCTTCGACTTCTTGATCAGCCCTTCATACTGGTGCGCCAGCAGATGCGAATGCACCTGCGCCACGGTATCCATCGTGACCGAGACCACGATCATCAGGCTGGTGCCGCCGAAATAGAACGGCAGCGCATATTGCGAGATCAGGATCTCGGGCAGGAGACAGATGATGGAGATGTAGGCCGCGCCCAGGACGGTAATTCGCGTCAACACATAGTTGATGTATTCGGCTGTGGGCCGGCCCGGGCGGATACCCGGGATGAAGCCGCCATACTTCTTCAGATTCTCCGCGGTATCGACCGGATTGAAGACGATCGCCGTGTAGAAGAAGGTGAAGAACACGATCAGCCCGACATAGAGCGCCATATAGAGCGGCTGGCCATGGGCCAGAACGCGGGTGATCGGCTGCAGCCATTCCGGACCGCCCTGCGCGCCGAAGCTGGCGACCGTCAGGGGCAGCAGCAGCAGCGAGCTCGCGAAGATCGGCGGAATGACGCCGGCGCTGTTGAGCTTGAGCGGCAGGTGCGAGCTGTCGCCGCCATACATCTTGTTGCCGACCTGGCGCTTCGGATACTGCACCACCAGCCGCCGCTGGGCGCGTTCGAAGAACACCAGGGTGGCGATCGTCACGACCGCGACGATCAGGATGACGATGATGAGGAAGGTCGAGAGCGCGCCGGTACGGCCCAGCTCGAGGGTGCGGACCATGGCCGCCGGCAGGTTCGCGACGATGCCGGAGAAGATGATCAGCGACACGCCGTTGCCGACGCCGCGCGAGGTGATCTGCTCGCCCAGCCACATCAGGAAGATGGTACCGCCGGTCAGCGTGATCATGACCGAGATGCGGAAGAACAGGCCCGGATCCGCGACGGCGCCATGGCCGCCGGAACTCATGCCTTCGATGCCGACCGCGATGCCGTAGGCCTGCAGGGCCGCCAGGATCACGGTGCCGATGCGGGTATATTGGTTGATCTTCTTGCGGCCGGCCTCGCCCTCCTTCTTCATCGCCTCGAGCGAGGGCGAGATGCTGGAGAGGAGCTGCATGATGATCGATGCCGAGATGTACGGCATGATGTTCAGCGCGAAGATCGTCATGCGCCCGAGAGCGCCGCCCGAGAACATGTCGAAAATGCCCAGCACGCCCGTGGCATGCTGCTTGAACACGTCCTGCAGCACGCCGGGATCGATGCCCGGCAGCGGAATATAGGTGCCCAGCCGATAGACGATCAGAGCGCCCAGGGTGAACCAGATGCGGTTCTTGAGCTCTGTCGCCTTCGAGAAGGCGGAGAAGTTGATATTGGCGGCGAGCTGTTCGGCGGCTGATGCCATGGTGCCCGTCCGACTTCCGCGGGCCTTAGCCCGCTGCCTTGGTTTCTGCCTCGACGGCGGGCTTCGTGACAACGACCGTGCCGCCCGCCTTCTCGACCGCGGCGATGGCCGCCTTCGAGGCGCGGGCGACCTTGAAGGTCGCCTTGGTCGTGAGCTCGCCCTGGGCCAGGAGCGAAATGCCGTCCTTCACCCGGGTGGTGACGCCGGCGGCCTTGAGGGCCTTGCCGTCGATGGGCTTGCCGGCGTCGAGCTTGCCGGCCGCGATCGCGGCCTGGACCCGGCCCAGATTCACCGCCACATAGTCCTGGCGGAAGATGTTGTTGAAGCCGCGCTTGGGCAGACGCCGGTACATCGGCATCTGGCCGCCTTCGAAGCCGTTGATGGCGACGCCGGTACGCGCGGTCTGGCCCTTGCCGCCGCGCCCGCCGGTCTTGCCCTTGCCCGAACCGATGCCGCGACCGACGCGGATGGGGTTCTTGCGGGCGCCCGGATTGTCCCTGAGCTGATTGAGCTTCATCGTCATCGATCCTTAATTTTAGCCCTGTGGCTGGCGCCCCAAGGAGTCTCTGTCTAGATAGGAACCCGGATGCCGGGTTGCCAGCCGGGGCCGTCTTCAGCCCTGCTGGTCGTCCACCCGAACCAGGTGATGCACGCGCTGGATCATGCCGCGAACCGCGGGCGTATCCTCCAGCACCCGGCTGCGGCCCATCTTGTTGAGCCCCAGGCCGATGAGGGTGCGGCGCTGGCCATCCTCGCGACCGATCGGGCTCCCGATCTGGGTCACTTTGACCTGCGCCTTCTTGCCCGCCGCCTTCTTCTCAGCCATCTCAAATACTCCCGTTCGCGACCTGGTTATTCGCGAGCATCCGCGCCTTCGGCGCGCTTGCCCAGAATGTCGCTGACCTTACGACCGCGGCGCGCGGCCACCGAACGCGGCGAGCTGCTGCGGGTGAGCGCATCGAACGCCGCCTTGATCATGTTGTGCGGATTGGAGGTCCCGACCGACTTCGCCACCACGTCCGCGACGCCGAGCGCCTCGAAGATGGCGCGGATCGGGCCGCCCGCGATAATGCCGGTGCCGGGCACCGCGGCGCGCAGCACGACCCGACCGGCGCCGTAATGGCCGATGATGTCGTGATGCAGCGTGCGGCCTTCGCGCAGCGGCACGCGCACCATGGCGCGTTTGGCCTGCTCGGTCGCCTTGCGGATGGCCTCGGGCACTTCACGCGCCTTGCCGGAGCCATGGCCGACGCGACCCTTGCCGTCGCCGACCACGACGATGGCGGCGAAGCCGAACCGACGGCCACCCTTCACCACCTTGGCGACGCGGTTGATTCCGACCAGCTTTTCGATCAGTTCGGATTCTTCGCCGCGCGGACCGCGCTCGCGATCGCGGCGCCCTGATTTTTCGGCACGTGCCATCTCGATACCTCTAGAAGCTGAGACCGCCCTCGCGGGCGGCGTCGGCCAGGGCTTTCACCCGGCCATGAAACAGATAACCGCCGCGGTCGAACACGACTTCCTTGACCCCGGCATCGAGCGCACGCTTGGCCACCAGCTTGCCGACGGCCTCGGCCGCCGCCTTGTTGGCGCCGGTCTTGAGACCCTCGCGGACATCCTTGTCCAGGCTCGAGGCGGCCGCGACCGTGACACCCTTGGTGTCGTCGATGACCTGGGCATAGATATGCTGCCCCGACCGGAACACCGACAGGCGAGGACGGTCGCTCTTGCGGCGGATCGCAACCCGGTTTCGGCGCTGACGGCGCGCGAACAATGCTTCTGACTTGGCCATGGTTCGACCCTCTTACTTCTTCTTGCCTTCTTTGCGCAGGATCGTCTCGCTGTCGTACTTGATGCCCTTGCCCTTGTAGGGCTCGGGACCGCGGTACGAGCGGATCTCCGCCGCAACCTGGCCGACACGCTGCTTGTCGGTACCGGTGATGGTGATCGAGGTCGGCTTGTCGCACTTGATCGTGATGCCTTCCGGAATCGGGAAGTTCACGTCATGGCTATAGCCGAGCTGCAGCTGCAGGCTCTTCCCCTGGACCGCGGCGCGGTAACCGACGCCGTTGATCTCCAGGTTCTTGGTGTAGCCCTGCGCCACGCCGCGGACCATGTTGCGCACGAGATTGCGGGTGGTGCCCCACATCATGCGCGCCTGCTTGGTCTCGTTGGCCGGCTTGACCCAGAACTTGCCGTCATCGATTCCGGCCTCGACCAAAGCGCTCAGCGGCAGCGAAAGCTCGCCCAGCTTGCCCTTGGCCTTGACCTTGTGACCGTCGACCGCGAG
This sequence comes from Hypericibacter sp., assembly GCF_050729195.1. Taxonomy (NCBI): domain Bacteria; kingdom Pseudomonadati; phylum Pseudomonadota; class Alphaproteobacteria; order Rhodospirillales; family Dongiaceae; genus Hypericibacter; species Hypericibacter sp. The sequence goes on along the minus strand of NZ_JBOHKS010000211.1, from coordinate 7,334 downwards.
CGTAACGCCGCTCGGCACGGGGACGGGATTCTTTCCGACGCGTGACATCTCATTCGTCCTTTAGAACACGCGGCACAGCACCTCGCCGCCGACATTGGCGGCGCGCGCTTCGCTGTCCGACATGACGCCGCGCGGCGTCGAGAGGATCGAGATGCCGAGGCCGTTATAGACCCGCTGCAGGTCGGCGATCCGCGAATAGACGCGACGGCCCGGCTTCGAAACCCGCGAGATCTCCCGGATGACGGGAGCGCCCTCGTGGTATTTCAGCTCGATCTTGATTTCGCCGAAGCCCGGATCGGCCACATGCTGGCTGAAGTTGCGGATATAACCCTCGCGCTTCAGGACTTCCAGCACGCTGGAACGCAACTTCGAGGCCGGAGTCGACACGCTATGCATGCCGGCCTTCTGTGCATTCCGAATCCGGGTCAGCATATCCCCCAGGGGATCACTCAATGCCATGACCGGCTTTCCTCCTTACCAACTCGACTTGACCATGCCCGGGATCTGCCCGGACGAGGCCAGCTCGCGTAGCGCAATGCGCGACAGCTTGAACTTGCGGTGAAACCCGCGCGGACGACCGGTCAGCTCGCAACGATTATGCTGGCGCACCGGCGATGAGTTGCGCGGCAGCTGGGCGAGCTTGAGGCGCGCGGCAAAGCGCTCCTCCATCGGCCGACCCTCGTCGTTCGCGATCGCTTTCAGACGGTCGCGCTTGGCGGCGTATTGCTTGGCCAGCGCGCGGCGCTTCTTATCGCGATTGATGGAGCTCTTCTTAGCCATGTTTTCCCTCCGATGCCCCGGTCAATTGACGAAGGGCATAGCGAAGCCCTTCAGCAGGGCCTTGGCCTCGGCATCGGTCTTCGCCGAGGTGCAGATGACGATATCGAGCCCGCGGATTTCCTGGATCTGGTCGTAGTTGATCTCCGGAAACACGATCTGTTCCTTGAGGCCGAGCGCGTAGTTGCCGCGGCCGTCGAAGCTCTTGGGCGACACGCCGCGGAAGTCGCGGACGCGCGGCAGGGCGATGTTCACCAGCCGGTCCAGGAACTCGTACATGCGTTCGCGGCGCAAGGTAACCTTGCAGCCGATGTTCATGTTCTCGCGCAGCTTGAAGACGGCGATCGACTTGCGGGCCTTGGTCATGATCGGCTTCTGGCCGGCGATGGCCATGAGCTCGCCCGCGGCCTGCGTGGTCTTCTTGCTGTCGTTGACCGCCTCGCCCACGCCCATATTGAGGACGATCTTCTCCAGCCGCGGCACCGCGAACGGATTTTCGTACTTGAACTCGGCCATCAGGGCCGGGCGCACGACTTTTTCGTAATGTTCCTGCAAACGCGTCGTGGTCATGGCAGCACCTAGCGATCGATGGTTTCGCCCGAACGACGCGCCACGCGAACCTTGCGGCCGTCATCCAGGAACTTGTAGCCGACGCGGGTCGGCTTGTCGGTCTTCGGGTCGATCAGGGCGAGATTGGAGACATGGATCGGCGCCTCCTTCTCGACGATGCCGCCCTGCTCGCGCGCGGTCTGGCGGGTATGCCGCTTGACCATGTTCACGCCTTGGACGAGGGCGCGCATATCCGTCGGGTAGACGCGGATCACTTCGCCGTTCTTGCCCTTGTCGCGGCCGGTCAGCACGGTGACGCGGTCGCCTTTCCTGATCTTGAGCTTGGTCGCCATCTAGGTCTTCCTCTTCGCCTGCCCGGTACTCACAGAACTTCCGGAGCGAGCGAAATGATCTTCATGAACTTCTTGCCCCTGAGTTCGCGAGTGACGGGGCCGAAGATGCGGGTGCCGATCGGCTCGCCCTGCTTGTTGATCAGCACGGCGGCGTTGCGGTCGAAGCGGATGAGGCTGCCGTCGGTCCGGCGGATCGCCTTGGAGGTGCGCACGATCACCGCCTGGTGAACGTCGCCCTTCTTCACGCGGCCCCTCGGAATGGCTTCCTTGACCGAGACGACGATGACGTCGCCCACGGACGCGTATTTACGCTTGGAGCCGCCGAGCACCTTGATGCACTGCACCCTGCGTGCGCCCGAATTGTCGGCCACTTCCAGGTTCGTCTGCATCTGGATCATGACGCCGGTCTCCTCAGGCCTGCTGGGAAGCGGCAGAGGAAACAACCTCCCACCGCTTCGTCTTGGACAGCGGCCGACACTCTTGGATCATCACCGTGTCGCCAACCTTGGATGCATTCGTCTCGTCATGCGCGGCATAGCGCTTCGAACGACGGATGAACTTCTTGTAGATCGGGTGCATGACGCGACGCTCGACGCTGACGATGACCGTCTTGTCGTTCTTGTCGCTGACCACAACACCCTGGAGCACTCGCCTCGGCATGTTCCTGTCTCCTAGGCCCGCTCGCGGGATTTTTCGTTGAGCACGGTCTGGATGCGGGCGATCTCGCGCCGCACCTCACGCACGCGTGCGGTGTTCTCAAGCTGGCCGCTGGCCCTGCGGAAGCGGAGGTTGAACGCCTCCTTGCGCAGATCCACCAGCGACGCCTTCAGCTGGTCGGGAGTCTTGAGCCTGACGTCTTCAGCCTTCATTTCAACCCTCCTCGCCCAGGCGAGCCACGAAACGCGTCTTGATCGGCAGCTTGGCCGCCGCCAGGGAGAACGCTTCGATCGCCAGCGACTTCGGCACGCCATCGATCTCGAACATGATCCGACCGGGATGGACGCGGACCACCCAGTATTCGGGCGTGCCCTTGCCCGAGCCCATGCGGACTTCGGCCGGCTTGCGCGACACCGGAACGTCCGGGAACACGCGGATCCAGATACGACCCAGCCGCTTCATGTGGCGGGTGACGGCACGCCGGGCGGCCTCGATCTGGCGCGCGGTGACGCGGCCGGGCTCGGTCGCCTTCAGGCCATAGGCACCGAAATCGAGATTGGTGCCGGCCTTGGCCTTGCCGTGAATGCGGCCCTTGTGGGCCTTACGGAATTTCGTGCGCTTCGGCTGAAGCATGATTGTCGCTCCCTACTCTCTTGCTTCGGCCTTCAGCGCGCGACCTGCTGCTCGAGGGCGCGCTTGTCCTGCGCCATCGGGTCGTGGGCCATGATTTCGCCCTTGAACACCCACACCTTCACGCCGCAGGTGCCGTAGGTGGTCATGGCCGTCGCTTCGCCGTAGTCGATCTCCGCGCGCAGGGTGTGCAACGGCACACGGCCTTCGCGATACCACTCCGTGCGGGCAATCTCGGCGCCGCCCAGACGGCCGGCGCAGGTGATACGAATACCGAGCGCGCCCAGACGCATCGCCGACTGCACCGCGCGCTTCATCGCGCGACGGAAGGCGACACGGCGCTCGAGCTGCTGGGTAATGTTCTCGGCCACCAGCTTGGCGTCGATCTCGGGCTTGCGGATCTCGACGATGTTCAGGCTGACTTCGCTGCCCGTCATCTTGGACAGATCGCTGCGCAGCTTCTCGACGTCGGCGCCCTTCTTGCCGATCACCACGCCCGGACGGGCGGTGTGGATCGTGATGCGCGCGCGCTTGCTCGGACGCTCGATGACGATGCGGCTGACGCCGGCCTGCAGGAGGCGCTTCTGAAGATACTTCTTCAGGCGCAGATCCTCATGCAGCAGCGCCGCATAGTTCTCGTCGGCAAACCAGCGGGAATCCCAGGTGCGGTTGATGCCGAGGCGCAGCCCGATCGGATTGACTTTCTGACCCATCTTATGCGGTCTCCTCGCTCTCGCGAACGACGACTGTGAAGTTGCTCCACCACTTCTCGACCTTCGCCGCCCGGCCGCGAGCGCGCGCATGGAAGCGACGCATCACGAAACCACGGCCGACGCTGGCCTCGGACACGACCAGGCGGTCGACGTCCAGCTGGTGATTGTTCTCGGCATTGGCGATCGCCGCCTGCAGAACCTTCTTCGCCTCGCGCGCGATGCGCCGCTTGGAGAAGGTGAGTTCGGCCAGCGCCGCGCTGGCGCTCTTGCCGCGGATCGACTGAGCGACCAGGTTCAGCTTGCGCGGGCTCGTACGCAGGAGCCGCGCCACCGCCTTCGCCTCGGTCTCGGTCAGTTTCCGGGGATGTGCCTTCTTGCTCATCGCCCCGTTACTCCCTCTTGGCCTTCTTGTCGGCCGCCGTGTGGCCGTGGAAGAAGCGCGTCGGCGAGAACTCGCCGAAGCGGTGGCCGATCATGTTCTCGGTCACCAGAACCGGCAGGAACTTGTTGCCGTTATAGACGCCGAAGGTCAGGCCGACGAACTGCGGCAGGATGGTCGAGCGACGCGACCAGGTCTTGATGACCTCGTTGCGGCCCGTCCCGCGCGACGTCTCGGCCTTCTTCAGCAGATATCCGTCGACGAACGGACCCTTCCATACGGAGCGTGCCACTGCGCGCCCTCCTTACTTGCTGACCTGACGGCGGCGCAGAATCTGGCCGTCCGTCTTCTTGTTGTGCCGCGTCTTCTTGCCCTTGGTCGAGATGCCCCAGGGCGTGACCCAGGCCATACCGCCGTTGGTGCGACCGCCGTGAGGATGATCGACCGGGTTCATGGCGATGCCGCGAACGTTCGGGCGACGGCCCAGCCAGCGCGACCGGCCGGCCTTGGCGATGACGATGTTCTGCTGGTCCGGGTTCGACACGGCGCCGATCGTGGCCATGCACTCGCTCGAGACCTTGCGGACCTCGCCCGAGGCCATGCGCAGCAGGGCGAACCCGGCGTCGCGACCGACGAGCTGGACGAAGGTGCCGGCGGCGCGGGCCATCTGGCCGCCGCGGCCCGGCTTCATCTCCACATTATGGACGATGGTGCCGACCGGAATGCTCTTCAGGGGCATCGCGTTGCCCGGCTTGATGTCCGCGCGTTCGCCCGACACCACCACGTCGCCCGCCTTCAGGCGCTGCGGCGCCAGGATGTAAGCGAGCTCGCCGTCGGCGTATTTCACGAGCGCGATGAAGGCGGTGCGGTTCGGATCGTATTCGAGCCGCTCCACCGTCGCTTCCATGCCGAACTTGCGACGCTTGAAGTCGATCGTGCGGTAACGCCGCTTGTGACCGCCACCGCGCTGAAACACGGTGATGCGGCCGCGATTGTTGCGGCCACCCGTCTTGCGCAGACCTTCGGTCAGCGCCTTCACGGGATCGCCCTTGTGCAACTCGCTGCGGTCGACGATGACCAACTGGCGGGTGCTGGGCGTGACCGGCTTGAATGTCTTGAGCGCCATCGCTTAGACCCCCGACGTCACGTCGATGGTGTTGCCCTCGGCGAGGGTGACCATCGCTTTTTTGGTATCTGAACGGAAACCCAGGCGGCCGCGGAAGCGCTTGGTCTTGCCCAGCTGGCGCAGGGTGTTGACGGCAACCACCTTGACCTTGAACACGCCTTCGACGGCGGCCTTGATCTCCGGCTTGGTGGCGTCCAGCGGAACCTTGAAGGTCACCTGGCTGTGCGCGGACCCGGCCGTGGACTTCTCCGTCACCACCGGCGAACGGATCAGCTCGTACATGCGGGCCTGGCTGAGTTTGGTCTCAACCGGCTTGATCGACCTTGCTCTGCTCATTTCAGTCGCGCCTCCAGATGCTCGACGGCGGCCTTGGTCAGGACCAGCACGTCGCGCCGCAGGATGTCGTAAACATTCGCACCCTGCTGCGGCAGCAGATCGAGATGGGGAATGTTCGAGGTCGCGCGGCGGAAGTTCTCGTCCACCGCGGGGCCGTCGATCATGAGCACCGAGCTCCAGCCGAGCTTGCCCAGCTGGCCGACCAGATCCTTGGTCTTCGCCTTCGCGGCGACCAGGCTGTCGACCACGATCAGCTTGCCGTCGGCCTGCTTGCTCGAGAGCGCCGTCTTGAGCGCGAGCTTGCGGACCCTCTTGGGCAGGCCATGTTCGTGGCTGCGCACGACCGGGCCGAAGATCACCGCGCCGCCGCGGAACTGCGGCGAGCGCAGCGAGCCCTGGCGGGCGCTGCCGGTGCCCTTCTGCTTATAGGGCTTCTTCGTGGTGCCCTGGACGTCGCTGATGATCTTGGTCTTGTGCGTTCCCGCACGGCGCTTGGCGAGCTGCCAGTTGACGGCGCGCGCGAGGATGTCGCGGCGAACGGGCAGACCGAACACCTCGTCGGAGAGATCGATCTCGCCGACCTTCTTGTTGTCCAGGCTTGTGACCGGGAGCTTCATCGGCCTTATTCCTTCTTCTCGGCCGCGGGCTCGGCGCCGGCCTTCAGGCCCGCCGGGAACGGCAGATCCTTCGGCGCCTTGCGCTTCACTGCGTCGCGCAGCATCACCCAGCCGCCATCGGCACCGGGGACCGAGCCCTGGACATAGATCAAACCCTGATCGGCGTCGGTCGAGACGACCTTCAGGTTCAGCGTCGTGACCCGCTCGTTACCCAGATGACCGGCCATCTTCTTGCCCGGGAAGGTACGACCCGGATCCTGACGGTTACCGGTGGAGCCGTGGCTGCGGTGCGAGACCGACACGCCGTGCGTGGCGCGCAGGCCGCGGAAGTTCCAGCGCTTCATCACACCGGCGAAACCCTTGCCGATGCTGGTGCCGGTCACGTCGACGAACTGGCCCGCCACGAAATGGGCAGCCGAGAACTCGGCCCCGACCTCGAGCAGCGCCTTCTCCTCGACGCGGAATTCCGCCAGCTTGCGCTTGGGCTCCACCTTCGCCTTGCCAAAATGGCCGCGCTGGGCCTTGGTCAGGTTCTTCACTTTCGGGCGACCGATGCCGAGCTGAACGGCGGTGTAGCCATCGCGCTCGGCGGTCTTCACCGCCACGACCTGGCACCCATCCATCTTCAACACGGTCACCGGCACATGCGCACCTTCATCGTTGAAGATGCGGGTCATGCCCAGCTTTTGTGCGATCAAACCGGAACGCATGGTTCCACTCCCGGACATGCCTAGACTAGTTCTTCAACTTGATCTCGACGTCCACACCGGCGGCGAGCTCGAGCTTCATGAGCGCATCCACCGTCTGCGGGGTCGGATCGACGATATCGAGCAGCCGCTTGTGCGTCCGAATCTCGAACTGCTCACGGCTCTTCTTGTCCACGTGCGGCGAACGCAGCACCGTCACGCGCTCGATGCGGGTCGGCAGCGGGATCGGGCCACGTACCTGGGCGCCGGTGCGCTTGGCCGTGTTGACGATCTCGCCGGTCGACTGATCGAGCACGCGGTGATCGAACGCCTTCAGGCGGATCCGGATATTCTGATTTTCCATGTCTTGATCCCTCGGCCGAAGCCGCCTTATTCGATGATGGAGGCGACGACGCCGGCGCCGACGGTACGACCACCCTCGCGAATGGCGAAGCGCAGGCCTTCATCCATCGCGATCGGCGCGATCAGATGCACCTCCATCGCGATGTTG
>NZ_JBOHKS010000210.1:0-43617 GCF_050729195.1 Hypericibacter sp. | reverse complement strand
TCCGCTGACCTCGAGCACGGCGCGGGCCGTGCTCTTCAGCGCGCTTTCCACCGCCGCCTCCTTCGGCGGCCTCGCGCTCTCCACCCATCCTGGCACGGCCGGCATGGGATTGCTGCTGCTGCTGTCCCTCCTGATCATGCTCTCGACCATCTTCCTGTTCCTGCCGGCCTTGATGGGCCCGCCGCCGTCGCGCTCCGATTAATCCCGAACCCGAGGAGACCGCCTCCGATGACCGTCACGAGCTATGCCGAAGGCGTGCGTACCGAGCGCCATGACCAGGTTATCGAGGTCACGCTGGACCGGCCGAAGGCGAATGCGATCGATCCCGGCTTGAGCCAGCGGCTGGGCGAGATCTTCTCGGAATATCGCGACGATCCGACCTTGCGCGTTGCCATCGTGACCGCGGCCGGGCGCTTCTTCTCGGGCGGCTGGGATCTGAAGGCGGCGGCGCCGGATCAGGATTTCGGCCGGGGCGGCTTCGCGGGGCTGACCGAGATATTCAATCTACGCAAGCCGGTGATCGCAGCCGTCAACGGCATTGCCGCCGGCGGCGGCTTCGAGCTGGCGCTGGCCTGCGATCTGATCGTGGCGGCGGAGAGCGCAGAGTTCATGGTGCCCGAGATCAAGATCGGCCTGATCCCCGATGGCGGCGGCGTGCTGCGGCTGCCCAAGCGCCTGCCGCGATCGCTCGCGAACGAGCTGATCCTGACCGGACGGACGATGAGCGCCGCCGAGGCCGATCGCCACGGCCTGCTCAACCGGCTGGTGCCGCTGCCGGAGCTGATGACCGCCGCGCGCGCGCTCGCCGCCGATCTGGTCAAGTCCGCACCGCTGGCGGTGATGGCGGCCAAGGCCGTCATGCAGGCGACCGAAGCGATGTCGGTGGAGGAGGGTTACAAGTTCCTGGCCAGCGGCACGCTCCCCGAATATCAGCGCATGCGCGATTCGGAGGATTACTGGGAAGGGCCCAAGGCGTTCCAGGAACGCCGCCCGCCGGTCTGGAAGGGACGCTGAGCGTCCGGCACTGAGCAGGCGCAGCATCGTCACGCATGCGCCAAGTCTCGGGCCGGACCGGCCAAACATCGTGAAAATGCCGTAAATACAGCAATTTTTCGCTGTCTTTAGCTTATAGAAACGATAGCCAAGCGATAGTTCTCACCGGCGGTCTCTCCGCGCCAGGATGCGTGCGGAAGACCGGCCCCCGAGGAAACCATCATGGCTACCGTTCGGATCTTCGGCCTCGAATCGACTGAGCTCAACCGCCGCGCGGAAGCGGCGCGCGGCTATGCGCCGGTGCGCGATCCGGTGAGTCCCGGCCAGAATCTGCGCCGCCTGTTGCTGATCTTCGTCACCACGACCGGCGTCTCGCTGCTGTCCTTGATCGGGCTGCTGTTCTACGGCGCGGTCCTCGGCTTCTAGCCATCGGCCTCGCCGGCGAAGCGCCACCCGCGGCGCTCGAAAATAGATCTGAGCCAGACCGCCGTCAGCAGCGCCACCACCATTCCGCCGACGACATCGCTGAGGAAATGCGCGTTGATGATGACGCGCGTCGCCGCGATGACGATGGCAACCGCGAAAGCGGGAAGCCGCCAACGCGGCTGGATCATCGCGAACGCGAAAGCCAGGGCGAAGACCGTCGTCGCATGGCCCGACGGGAATCCTCGTAGATCGGCGGCGAGATGCCAGGGTCTGAATTCGTAGATTCCTTCATGGAGAAAAGAGTTGGGCCGCGAGCGCCCGACCAGAAGCTTGATCAGGTTGGTGAGGATTCCGGCCAGCGCGACGGTTGCGAACAGGAAGGCCGCCGCGAACGCGCGCTTTCTTTCCCGCGATCCAAGCGGACTGCCGTGTTCGGCCCGGCGGGCACGCCACGCCCAGAAGAGCGCCAAGACCCCGCTCAGGAGCAGCCAGCCGAGAGACTTGCCGAGCCAAGTGATATCGCCCGCAGGACTTCTGAACCAACCAGGCAGCGTCTCCATCGCCAAAGCGACGGGCCGGTCCACGAACAGCATCAAGGGCGGGATCGACAATGTCGCCAGCGCGACCGTCAGGATGACGGCCGCAGGCCGGCGTTTTGCGCTCGAACGGTCAGGGACCGGGGGCATAGAGGGTCAGGCGCTGCCAATCGCCCTTGCTGTAATTGAAGGTGTCGAGCTGGGCCAGGATCTCGGTCGAGATGGCGCCCTTCGTCGCGGCCGCATCGAAGGCGGCCCGGGCATCCTCGGTGATCAGGGCAAAGCGACAACGGGTATGATCGGCCAGCGAGGCGGCGGCCTGGCCAGGGTCGGTCAGCTGGGTCTCGGTGCCCAGCAGAAAGACAAGGCTGGGCTCGCCGAAACCGACGCTGGCAAGACGGGGCGAGGGACAATCGGCATAGGCCCGGATCGCCTCGGCCACCATGCGGCTGGGCCAGAGCACATCGAGATTGGGCAGCAGCCGGCCATAGATCGAAAGACAGGCGAGCTGGCTCGCCACCAGGAGACAGACCACCCCCGGCAAGGCGCGTCCTCGCGCCGTCATGATGCTGCCGATCAGCATCGCGGCGGCAATGACGAAGGCGTAGGGCCAGGCCATGGGATCGATCGGCTGATGCAGAAACCGCGGCAGCCAGAGGCCGGCGCCGGCGATAGCGACGCCGATGACGATCGTTGCCCCGAGATTGAGGCAGCCGAGGAACCGCTGCCAGACGGCCGTGGTGGAAGCGAGCGACGACAGGTTCTGACTGATCGAGTAGGCGGTCAGCAGCGCCAGCCCGGCATAGAGCGGCAGCGCGTAATGCGGCAGCTTGGTCGGGATCATCTCCAGAATCAGCCAGGCCGGGATCAGCCAGGCGATGCAGAAGCGGATCTCGGGCTCGCCGCGGCGGCGCGCCAATCGGAACATCGCCAATCCCACCGGCAGCGCGAAAGGCCAGAGCCCGAGGAAGAGCGTGGCGGCATAGTAACCGGGCAATCCGGCATGACCCTCCTGCGCGCCCAGGATCTTGTCGAAGAAATCATGCTTGATGGATTGCTGGACGAAGGCGCCACCACTCTTGGCCATGATGGCGAAGAACCAGGGCGCGGCCAGCGCCAAGGCCAGGAGCGCGCCCGGCAGCGGATAGAGCCGCAACAGCCAGCGCGCGCGCATCTCGAGCAAGGCGAGCGCCAGGGCCGTGAGGCCGACGAAAAACAGAATGACGGGCCCCTTGATGAGGAACCCGGCACCGATGGCGAGCCAGAACATCAAGGCATTGCCAACGCCCGGTGGCGCGGAGCCGGCGGGGCGCATCTCGGCCAGATAGACGCGCAGCAAAGCCACCATGGCCGCGAGAATGAGCGCCAACAGGACCGCGTCGGTCGTGGCCTGACGGATCTCGATCCCGAACAGCGGTGCGGCGGCCAGGATGAGGCCGGCCAGGAATCCGACCGGGGGCGAGAACAGCAGGCGTCCCATCCAGGCGGTCAGCAGCACCGCGGCCAATGCCGCCGCGAGCGAGGGGAGGCGGAAGCGCCAGATGCTGGGACCGTCGGGCGACCCCCCGGTGATCCAGTTGGCCGCCGCCTGCAGCCAATAGATGCCGACCGGCTTCTTGTAGCGTGGCGTGTCCTGGAAGTGGATGTCGATCAAGTCGCCGCTCTGCATCATCTGGCGCGTGGCCTGGGCGAAGCGGGATTCGTCGCGATCGATCGGCGGCAGGCTGAAGAAGCCGGGCAACAGCCACAGCAGGGCCACGACGGCCAGCAGCAGCGATCCCTTCCGCGGATGCTCGAGGATCGCGCTCAGCGACGCCATGGCGCCCGGCCGGACATCCGATCGGGAAGTGTCAGGGGCGGGCGGCATGGCGTGCGCGCAGCTTGTCGCGCCAGATGAAGAAGAGATTGCGCGCATAGATCGCGAGGCCGGCGCCCTGGCCGACGATGAAGACGGGGTCCTGCCGCCAGATCGCATAAGCGAGCAGGACGGCACCGCCTGCGACGCTGAAATACCAGAAGATCTCCGGCACGATGCTGCGGCCCGCCCGCTCGCTCATGATCCATTGGAACACGAAGCGCAGCGAGAACATCGTCTGGCCGATGAAGCCGACCACCAGCCAGCCGGTCATGAGTTTCTGCCTGCCATCGTCAGGATCCTTCTTTGGCAGCCCCGACAGCCTTTGTCAGGCTGCGCCGCTGGAGCCAGAAGACGCCCCAGAGATCGACCAGACCCCGCGCGGCACGACCGAGATTGCCATAGTTGGAGCGGCCATGTCGCCGCGGTCGGTCGTTCACCTCGATGAAGCGCGTTCGACCGCCGGCGATCTGAACCAGCGCCGGCAAAAACCGATGCATGCCATTGAAGCTCGGCAGCTGCAGCAGCAACGTGCGCCGGAACAGCTTGAGGCCGCAGGCGCTGTCGCTGCATCCGTCGTTCAGCACGCGCCGGCGAAGGCCGTTGGCAAGGCGGGACGCCACCTGCTTCGACCAGGGCGTTTTGCGGCGTTGGCGCAGGCCTCCGATCAGGTCCGCACCCGAGGCGAGGGCCAGATCGATCAGGCGCGGCAGGTCGGCCGGGTCGTTCTCGCCATCGGCGTCGATCGTCGCCACCCACGCCGATCGCGCGGCCTTGACGCCGGCCAGCATGGCGGCGCTCTGCCCGCTGCGCACCGGCAATCGCACCAGCCGCAACCGCGGATCGGCGGCCATCATCTCCGTCATGAGCAGGGATGTGCGATCCCGGCTCCCATCATCCGCCAGGATGATCTCGATGGGGCGATGCGATTCCGGCAGGACAAGGATCTCGCCCAGCAGAGGCGGCAGATTGTCGGCTTCGTTATGGGCCGGGATGACCAAGCTGTATTGCATGCGGGATGAGCGATTCTCTTCTCGATCCCACTCTAGCCCGCGATTTCGCGCAGCGTCAGGTCTGCCGGCTCGTTTCCGCTGTGACCTGGATCAGGCAGCCTCGCGTCAAGGCGCCGGCCAGGGCTGCGGCGACATCGAGGGCGGGGTCGGCCTCCAGGGCCTCGGTCAGTGCCGATTCGAGCGTGGCGCCGGTGGCCAAGCGCGCCAGCATGAGGAACTCGCCCCGCGAGATCGCGGCCATCGCCACATCGAATTCCTGGCGATAGACCAGCAGGCGGCTGCCGCCCTCGTCGAGATCGATTCTGACATTCGCGTCATCATCGGATTGATGGACGCGCCAGATCGTCTCGATCGGCCAGGGCGACTCCAGCAAGCGGCAGGCGGGGTGGAGTCGAAGCACCGGCAGGGTCTCGGCCGCTTGCGCCAAATCTGCCGGCGTCAGGACGGGCGCGTCCGGCGCGTGCCAGGCCCGATTGAGCGCCCATTCCAACCGGGCCATGTCGGCGAGATAGATCAGGGATGCGGCCGGCGGATAATGCGCGATGAAATCCGCAAAAGCCGCGCCATAGGCGGCGAGACGAGGTTCGCGGGGCGGATGGTCTTTGATGAAGGCCGTGGCGGCCGTACGGAAAAAACTATCGCCGACCAGGCGGTGCATCACGGGGAAGGTGGCCTTCAACGCCTCGGTCAGGCTGATCAGGCAATTGTTGCGGTAGATCTGCAGGCGTTGCGACGGCGCCAGGCCGAGCCCGTCGATATGGTCGAGCAATTCGCCGTCCCGCCGATCGGGCGAACGGTCGAGCACGCGCTCGGCCATGGCTTGCTGGAGATCATGCAGCCGCATGACGGGCCTTGGCGGCGGCGATGTCCGCTTGACGGCGCTCGCTCAGAAGTCTGTCGGCTTTGGCCGATTCTTCGAGCAGAATATTCAGCGCGGGGATCTCGGAATCCCATTCGATCAGCGTCGGGCGCGGCCCGATCCTGGCGAGGGTCGACCGATAGAGTGCCCAGACCTCCGGCATGACCGGCGATCCGTGATCGTCGATCCGCAGCTCGATCCCTTCCACCTCCTGCCGGCTGTGGCCGGCAAGGTGGATCTCGCCCACGAGGTCGCCCGGAATGGCCTCGAGATAGGCGCCGGCGTCGAAGCCCAGATTGCGCGCGCTCACATAGACATTGTTGACGTCGAGCAAGAGCCGGCAGCCGGCGCGGCGACAGGTCTCGACCAGGAACTCGGGTTCGCTCATCTCGGCATGACGGAAGGCGAGATAGCTCGACGGATTCTCGATCAGGATGGGACGGCCCAAGGCCGTCTGCGCCTGGTCGATATGCGCGACGAGCGTGGCGAGCGCCTCTTCGGTCCAGGGCAGCGGCAACAGGTCGTTGAGATAGAGACCGGCCTGGCCGGTCCAGGCGACATGCTCGGAGACCAGCGCCGGCTCGATCCGTTGCACCAGCTGTTTCAGGCGGCCGAGATGATCTTCGTCGAGCCCGCCCGCGCCGCCCAGGGACAAGCCGACGCCGTGGAGGCTGAGAGGATAGGTCTGGCGAAGCCGGTCCAGGACATGGGCCGACCAGCCGCCCGACATGTGGTTCTCCGCATGGGCCTCCAGCCATCCCGTGCATCGCTCGCTCTCGAGCAGTGCCCGATGATGCGGATGACGCAGGCCGATTCCGGCCATGGCCGGCAGCGGGCCTGCGTTCCCGTCTGGAGGCGAGGGAGGCGCCGTCATGGGAAAAGCGGAGTCCAATCCCCGGATCCTCGGTCAGGTCTTCGGTTCGAGACTGGCGCCCGAGATCTTTTCGCAGGTGCCCTTGGGCATATAGATCCAGGCATCCGGCTGCTTGTCCTTCGTCGTGGTGCCGGCGCAAGAATTGGAGGCGGTCTGGCAGTCATTCTTGCCGGTGGCCGAGATGCCGTAGCACTTCTCGTTATCCGCGGCGGACGCCGTCGTCGCTTGCGCCATCGAGATGGCGGCGGCGATCGCGGAAGCAAGAAGCAGTGGGGTCTTCATAAACGAGGTCTCCTGGGTTGGGGCTCAATGGCGGTCCAGAGATGACACCGGACCAGGATACATTTTAGGCATGGAAACGCGCTTTCACGACGATGTTATGGCCACGTTATCAAGCCTTTGAGCCTCCACTCCTGGGACGGCGGCTCAGTGTGGCGCTGAAACCGCTCCGGGCGCGATCAAACGGTCGTGACCCTCGACTTTGTGATCGGGCTTGTCTCGGGCAGACGGACGGGGTCACCATCGCCCGCGAGCCGGCCGGAAGCCGGCTCCAGAGCGGTCAGATCAGGAGACCTATCGATGCCGGAGTCAGTCGCGGGCCGACGGGTGATTGCCACCCGCAACATTCCCTATCGCGAATATGACATGGAGGGGCCGTTGCAGCGGGACATCAGCTATCTGCCCCTGAGCTACCGGAACGAGACCAAGGAAGGCTGCTATCTGATGCGAATGGACCCGGGCGCGGTCACGATCGCGCATGATCATCCGGGCTTCGAGGAGTTCATGGTGCTCGAAGGCGAGCTGATCGACAGCGACGGACGGCGTTTGCGCGCGGGCGATTTCGTGAGCTATGAGCCAGGCACCCATCACAATTCCTGGACCGAGAGCGGCTGCGTCATCATCGTTTTCGAATGGGGGGTGGAGCGGGGCAGGGCCGGAGGAATGGCGACCCAGACGTCTTAAATCCCCTGAACTTGTGGGTTTTTCGTGACCGCGACGGATAACCCGTTGCTTTTCCCCCTTCGAGGGGCTAAATCGCCCGCACCCAGGTAGGGTATAGTTTTTCTGGGGTCGCCCCTGGCGGCCCTAGGCGCTGCACCTGGAAGGCTCCTCCAGAGCCTTCGCACCGGACCCGTTCCCACCATCATCGGCTGGTCAATGGATTATCTCGATAAGCTCGAATCGCAGAGCGTTTATGTCCTGCGCGAGGCCTTCAACCGCATCGAAAAGCTCGCGATGCTGTGGTCGCTCGGCAAGGACAGCAACGTCATGATCTGGCTCGCGCGCAAGGCCTTCTTCGGCCATGTGCCGTTTCCGACCATGCATATCGATACCGGCAAGAAGTTCCCGGAGATGTATGCCTTCCGCGATCGCTACGCGAAGGAATGGAATCTGAACTTCATCCGCGAGGTCTGCCCGCCGATCGAAGAGACGGACGCGTCCTTGCCGCCGGCGGCCCGCTCGGCCGCGCGCAAGACGCTGGGCCTGCGCGCCGCGATCGCGAAGCATGGCTTTACCGGCATCATCGCCGGTATCCGGCGCGATGAAGAGGCGGTCCGCGCGAAGGAACGCTATTTCAGCCCGCGCGGCGATGCCGGCCAGTGGGACTTCCGCGATCAGCCGCCGGAATTCTGGGATCATTTCAACACGGACCTGCCGCCGGGCACGCATCTGCGGGTGCATCCGCTGTTGCACTGGACCGAGATCGACATCTGGCGCTACACCGAGCGCGAGAAGATCCCCTGCGTGCCGCTCTATTTCGCCAGGGATGGCAAGCGCTACCGCTCGCTCGGCGATGCCGACATCACCTCTCCCTTCAACAGCACCGCCACCACGATCCCGGAGATCATCGCCGAGCTGGAAGCGACCCGCACGCCCGAGCGTGCCGGCCGCGCCATGGACCGCGAGACCGAGGACGCGTTCGAGCGCCTGCGCGCCGACGGCTATATGTGAGCCTGGAAACCGGGATGTCGAACAAAGCAAAATCGAGCGCGGCGCGTGAGCAGCTGCGCATTGTCATCGTCGGCCATGTCGATCACGGCAAGTCGACCCTCGTCGGGCGGCTGTTCCACGACACGGGCTCGCTGCCCGAGGGCAAGTTCGAAGCCATCAAGGCGATGTGCGAGCGCCGCGGGATGCCCTTCGAATGGGCTTTCCTCATGGACTCGTTCCAATCGGAGCGGGACCAGGGCATCACCATCGACACCTCGCAGATCTGGTTCAAGACCCAGAAGCGCGACTATGTGATCATCGACGCGCCCGGCCATCGCGAGTTCATCAAGAACATGATCACCGGCGCCTCCAGCGCCGAGGCGGCGATGCTGCTGATCGATGCCGGCCACGGCATCCAGCAGCAGTCGCGCCTGCACGGGTTCCTGCTGAATCTGCTCGGCATCCGCCAGGTGGCGGTGGTCGTGAACAAGATGGATCTGGTGGATTACTCGGCCCAGCGCTTCGCCGAGATCCGCCAGCAATACACCCATTATCTGAGCGGCCTCGGCGTCACCCCCGATTATTTCATCCCGATCTCGGCGCGCGACGGCGACAACATGGCCGAGCACTCGGCGCGCATGAGCTGGTATCAGGGACCGACGGTGGTGGAGGCGCTCGACAGCTTCCATCCAACCGCGCGCCCGACCGACCAGCCGCTGCGCCTGCCGATCCAGGACGTCTACAAGTTCGACGACCGGCGCATCATCGTCGGCCGCATCGAGAGCGGCGTGCTGTCGGTCGGCGACCGGCTGATGTTCTCGCCCACCAACAAGACCGCCCGCGTCTCCTCGATCGAGAGCTGGAGCACGCCCTCGAAGCCGGTCGAGGGGCAGGCCGGCCAGTCGGTCGGCATCATGCTGGACGACCAGCTTTTCCTCGAGCGCGGCGAGCTGGCGAGCCACGAGGGCGACGCGCCGATCGAGACCAACGTCTTCCGCGGCCGCTTGTTCTGGCTGGGCCATGAGCCGCTCAAGGTTGGCGATACCTACGACCTGAAGCTGATGACCCGCGCGACGCCGGTCACGGTGCAGAAGATCGAGCGCGTATTCGATGCGGAGGATCTCTCCGAGAAGGCCGCGATCGAGGTGCCGCGTCACGGCGTGGCGGACGTCATCCTGCGGAGCCGTGGCCTGCTGGCGCTGGACGAGGGACGCGACATGGCGCGCTCCGGCCGCTTCGCGCTCAGCGACGCTCACAACATCGTCGCTGGCGGCGTCGTCAGCATGGAGGGCTATCCCGACCAGCGCGAGCTGGTGACGACCAAGGGCCGCAACATCAAGCGCGTCGCCCACGGCGTCGCCGTCGATGCCCGCACCGCGCGTAACGGCCATATGGGCGGCGTGCTGTGGTTCACGGGCCTTTCCGGCGCCGGCAAATCCACGATCGCGATGGCGGTCGAGCAGGAGCTGTTCGTGCGCGGCTATCAGGTCTATGTGCTCGACGGCGACAATGTGCGCCACGGCCTGAACGCCAATCTCGGTTTCTCGCCCGACGATCGCGCCGAGAACATCCGCCGTATCGGCGAGGTCGCGTCGCTCTTCGCCGATGCCGGCATGATCGCGATCACCGCCTTCATCTCGCCCTATCGTTCGGATCGCCAGCGCGCGCGCGAGGCGGCCAAGGGCGCCTTCCACGAGATCTATGTCGAGGCCGACGTCGCGACCTGCGAAAGCCGCGATCCGAAGGGCCTCTACAAGAAGGCGCGCTCCGGCGAGATCGCCGAGTTCACCGGCGTGTCGGCCCCCTATGAGCCGCCGGAGGCGGCCGAGCTGGTGGTCGATACCAAGAAACTTTCGGTGGCCGACAGCGTGAGCAAGGTGCTCGCATATATCGAACGGCATATGGCGTTGAAGGGCCCCGTAAAGCCCCGCTGATTCGCCACGATTTCTCCACAGATTCGCGGGGGATTGGCGTGGGTTGGGGTGATTTCTGCTTGCACCCTTCAGACCCGCCGGTTACGGTCCAACCCATTAACGATCTGCCGCCCAATGCGGCACCGAATCACAGGCCCTTCATGGCTCCGGAGCAGGGACCGGGGCGATAGATTGATGCAATTGTGCTAGGAACCAGGCCGACGCCTTAGGTGTCGACCCCTTGGTCCTGTTTTCGGCGCGGTTCGCCGCGTCCCATTGATCGCTTGGGGGACGGGGATGTCAGCTTGGCTGCAAGGGATCCGACAACGGACCACGCGCTGGCAAGCGCGTGTGTTCATGACTCGCGAAGTCCTCATCCGGGCCGACGGTAAAGTCACATACATCTCGATCTCGCCGGGCCTGCAGAAGGCCGCCGCTCTGACGATTCTGGCCGGCATCGTTTGGACGACCTACAGCTCGGTCGGCATGATGGTGAACGAGCGCGTCATCGAGCGGAAGAATGTCGAGGTCGCCGCTGCCCGTCAGGCCTACGACAATCTGATGAATGGCGTCGGCAGCGCCTATGACGAGTTCGCAAGGCTCGTCGGCAATCTCCAGAAAAGTCAGAATGAATTGCTCGGTCTCGCCGATTCCGAGTTGGGCGCGTCGCAGGATCCGGCCCAGTTGGCCGAGATCACCCGCCGCGCGGCGGCGGCCCGCCAGTCGCTCGGCGAGGCGGATGCCGCGATTCGCGCCAAGCTCGCGGTCTTCGAAGGCGACCTCACCTCGATCGCGGCCCAGCATCAGAAGCTCAACGAGACGATCGCGGTTCTCCAGGATGATCTGCGCCTGGCCGGCCGTGAGCAGAGCCAGTTGCATGCCGAGAATGCGGCGTTGAGCGCGGCGCTGAACGACACCGGCGAGCAGATCGCCTCGGTCACGACCGACCATGAGCGCCGCGAGGAGCGGGTCCGGTTGCTGCAGCAGGCGGTCGCGGCGCTGACCCATGACCGCAACGCGCTGGCCGACCGGCGCACGCAGCTTTCCGACGAGATCAAGAAGCTCGAGCAGCGGCTGGTCGCCTATCAGACCTCGCAGCAGTCGGTGGTCGAGAATCTGGCGGCGCGCACCCGCACGAATGTGGACGAGGTGCTGAAGACCGTCGCCATGACCGGCCTCGACGTGGACACACTCTTGTCACGGGCCGGCGAGAATATGCCGGGGATCGGCGGGCCCTTCGTCGATCTGCGGCAGGTGAGCGATTTGAATGCGGCCGAAAGCGCGATGCTGACGGTGGCCAGCCTCGATGACGAGGTGGATCGCTGGGACCGGCTGCAGTTCGTGCTGCATACCCTGCCGCTGGCGGCACCCCTGGACCATTTCCTGTTGTCGAGCGGCTTCGGCAGCCGGCGCGACCCCATCAATGGAAGATTGGCGGTCCATGAAGGGTTGGATTTTCTGAGCGAGTTGGGTGCCCCCGTGATGGCGACGGCGCCCGGCAAGGTCGTCTTTGCCGGGTGGAAGGGCGATTATGGCAAAATGGTGGAAATCGACCATGGTCTGGGGATTCACACCCGCTATGGGCATTTGAAGTCCATCACTGTTAAGGTGGGAGATGAAGTAACCTACCGGCAGCAGATCGGCGCACTCGGCAATACCGGGCGCAGCACTGGCCCCCATGTTCACTACGAAGTGCGCGTGGACGATAAAGCCTACGATCCGATGAACTTCCTTGAGGCAGGACGCTATGTTTTCAAAGGGTAACAACAGACAGCCGTCGAGTTCTTCGACCATGGTTCAAAACGAGCCGGCGCGCACCACGACACGAACCTCTTCGACTCCGTCCATCATCAGCGCCGATCTGCATGTGATCGGCGATCTGGTGTCGAACGGCGACATCCAGGTGGATGGCGAGATCGAAGGCGACATCCAGAGCCGGACCATCACCATCGGCGCCACCGCGCATGTGCGCGGCTCGGTTTCCGCGGAGACGGTGCGGGTCTGTGGTGCGGTCACCGGGCAGATCCGTGGCAACACGGTTTCGCTCGATCGCACCGCGCGCGTTTCCGGCGACATCCTTCATGCGAGCCTGGCGATCGAGCCGGGCGCGTTTCTGGAAGGGCACTGCCGTCGCATTGAGAGCGTGACCGCCGACACCACCGTGACGCCCCTGATCGAGCATGATCGCGGGCACAGCTCGGAATCGGTTCCGGCAGCCGCCAACCTCTAGTCGAGACCGCGGCCTACAAAAAACGCGTCGTCCGGCCCTGTTGCGGGGCCGTGGCGGCGCGTTTGCGTTTTCGGCATCAGGGTCTTAGGGCGGTTCAGGCCGGCAGGGCCAGCGCCCGCGCATAGAGGTCGGGGTCGACATTGCCGCCCGACAGCACGACGGCGACGGTGCGACCTTTGACATCGAGCTTGCCCGTCAGCAGGGCCGCCAGCGCCACGGCGCCGCCGGGCTCGACCACCAGCTTCAGCAGCGTGTGGGCGATCGCGATCGTCTTCATGACCTCATCGTCGCTGACGGCGAGACCGCCTGCCAGTTGCCGCCGGTTGAGGGCGAAGGTGAGCTCGCCGGGCGTTGCCGCCATCAAGGCATCGCAGATGCTGCGCGCATCCGGCCCATTGCCGACCCGCTCGCCCTTTTCGAGCGAGCGCCTGGTATCGTCGAAGTCGCGGGGCTCGCAGGCATAGACCTTGATGTTCGGCAAGATGTGCTTGAGGGCGAGCGCGGTCCCGGCGATCAGCCCGCCGCCGCCGGCAGGCACCAGCGCGATATCGGGCGTCAATCCCAACGCCAGCGCGTCGGTCGCGATCTCGCGTCCGATCGTGCCCTGGCCGGCGATGATGTCGGGATCGTCATAGGGGCGCACGATGGCGGCTCCGCGTTCGGCGGCGAGCTTCTGGGTCACCTGCTCGCGATCTTCCCGGTAGCGGTCGTAAGCGATGACCTCGGCGCCCAGCGCGCGGGTGTTGTTGAGCTTGATGGCGGGCGCATCAGCCGGCATCACGATCGTCGCCGGCAGGCCCAGCAGCGCCGCCGCCGCCGCGACGCCTTGCGCGTGATTGCCGGAAGAGAAGGCGATGATCGCCTTGGGCTTTGGACCTTCCTCGACCAGCTTGCGGATCTTGTTGAAGGCGCCGCGGAACTTGAAGGAGCCGGTGCGCTGCAGGGTCTCGGGCTTGATCAGGACCCGCGCGCCGGTCAGCCGGTCGAGCGCCGGCGAGCGCAGCAGGGGCGTATGGGTCGCATGGCCGGCCAGCCGCAAGGCCGCCTGCTCGATATCGAGATAGGTCGGCAGGTCTTGGGTCGCGACGGCCTCAGCGGCGGTCGAGGCGGGCGAAGAGGGCATCGATGGCCTCCAGGGCAGCGGGTTCGTCCAGCATGGGCGCGTGGCCCACGCCCGGCAGGGTCACATGAATCAGGTCGGGTTTTGCAGCGATCATTTTCGCAAGGCTGCCATCCGACAGCACGTCCGACCGGCCGCCGCGAATGACCAGCACCGGCCGGCGGTCGAGGGCCCGGAACAGGGGCCAGAGATCGGGGATGGGGCCGCCCTCGCGCAAGGGCCGCGCCAGCGCCACGTCCCAATCGACATGGAGCCCGTCATCGGCCTCCCGGAAGGTGGAGCGCGCGAGGTTCTGCCAGGCCTTTTCATCGGGCAGGCCCAGCTCGGGATAGGTCGCCTTGAGATGGGCAACGCCGGCGGCCCAGTCGGGTTGCGGATGATCCTGGCCGATATAATCGATGATCCGCGAGACGCCGCCGGATTCGATCTCGGGCCCGATATCGTTCAGCACCGCGGCCACGAGCGCCGCAGGCCGCGCCACGGCGAGCCCCATGGTCAGGAGCCCGCCCATCGAGGTGCCGATGGCGACGAAGCGGTTCATGCCTTCGAGCGTCAGGAGCTGCAGCAGATCCTCGAGATAGGTCTCGGGTTTGTATTTCCGCCAGTCGGGATCGTAGGCGGAGAGGCCGCGGCCACGGTAATCGGGACAGATGATCCGCCGCCCCTGCGCCGCCAGATGGCTGGCGAGGTTATGGAAATCCTTCGAGTTGCGCGTGATCCCGGAAAGGCAGAGCACGGCCGGTCCCGGCGCCAACGGATCGCCATAGGCGCGATAATAGAGCCGAAGCCCATCCACGGCGCTGTAATGACGCGCTTCGAAACGGTCGGGGGGTGGGGAAGATGAATGCAGGAAAGCCGCTCCTTTTTTCTCCCCCTCGCTTTGCGCGGGCGAGGGTTGAAGAAAGCTTCTCACTCTTCGCGGCTATGCGCCAAGCAGATCCGGCAGCTCCGCCAACTGCGTCACCTGCGCCAGCGGCCGACCGGGGAGGCGGTCGAGCGGCGCCGCCTCGCGATTGACCCAGATGGTTTGAAAACCGAAGGCGGCGGCACCCGCGGCATCCCAGCCATTGGCGCTGACGAAGGCGATCCTGGCGGCTTCGATGCCGAGGCGATCGACCGCGAGTTGATAGACCGGAGGAACCGGCTTGTAGCGGCCGACCGTCTCGATCGAGAGAACCGCGTCGAACAGTGCCGCGAGCTTCGCCTTGCCGACGATGGCTTCCAGCATGGCGGGCGTGCCGTTGGAGAGAATGGCCGTCTGGAGGCCCAGTCCGCGCAGGAGACGCAGCGTCGCCGCCGCATCGGGATAGGCATCGAGCTCCAGATAAATCTCCAGCAGCCGCTGGCGCAGCGCCGCCGGCAGGGACAGGGCCTCGAGCGCGTAATCCAGCGCGTCGGCGGTGACCTGCTGGAAGTCGGCGTGGCGTCCCATCAAGGTCCGCAGCCAGCTATATTCGAGCTGCTTCTGGCGCCAGAGGCGACTCAACGCGGCATGGCGATCGCCCAGCGCCTCGCGATGCCGGGCGGCGGCGCTGGCAACATCGAACAAGGTGCCATAGGCGTCGAAGACGAACGCGCGGACGGAGCGAAGCGGCGCAGCGGCCGCCGCCGTCACGGGGTGGCGCTCCGGCCGAGATCCTGCTCGAGCGAGAGGGCGATCTCGGTTTTGCCGTTCAGACGGTGGCGATAGACCTGCAGGTTCTCGAGCACGCGCTGGACATAGTTGCGCGTCTCGGAGAAGGGGATGGTCTCGATCCAGTCGATCGCATCGACCCCGCGGTCGCGCGGATCGCCATATTCGGACATCCAGGACTGCACCCGCGCCGGGCCCGCATTGTAGGAGGCGATCGCCAGGATATAGGACCCGTCGAAGCCGTTGACCAGGTCGCCCAGATAGGCGCGGCCGAGCTTGATGTTGTAGGTCGGATCCTTGGTCAGCTTGGCATCGCTATAGGGAAGCTGCAGCTTCTTGGAGATCTGCTTGGCCGTGCGCGGCATCAGCTGCATCAGCCCGAGCGCCCCCGCCGAGCTCGTCGCCTTCTGGTCGAAGGCGCTTTCCTGGCGGATGACGGCGAGGATCAGCGCGTCTTCCGGATTGTCGCCGGCCGGCAGCGCCTGCATCGGATAGAGATAGTCCAGCAGCTCCACGCCCTGCGTGCGGGCCTGCTTGGCGACGGCGACGCCATAATCGCGCCGGCCGATATCGTCGGCGAGATCGGCGATCATGCGGTAGTCGGCCGGCTCCTTCGCCCGCTCGGTCAGGCGCAGGAGGAAGCTGCGGCAGCGGTCGGCTTCGTCGAGTTCGCCCAGCATCCGCACCAGCCGCACCAGCTCGAGCTTCTCGAACTTGGCTTTGCCTTCATTGGTGATCTTGGGCAGGCGCGGGAAGCTCAGCCCGTCGGCCGTGCCCAGCCGCTGCGCCGCCAATTGTCCGTAATAGCTGGACAGGCTCTCGGCCGCCTTCTTGTACCATTCCTGCGCCAGGGCCTTTTCGCCCATCTCCTCGGCGGCGCGTCCGGCCCAATAGGCGCCGCGCCCCTTGCTGATGGCCGATCCGACGCCGGCATAGAGCCGAGTGAAATGGTCGTAGCCGGTTTTGTACTCGTTCAGGAACCGCAACGCGATCCAGCCGGCGAGGAACTCGCCATCGGCGAAGACGGCGCCATCGTCGGCGCCATGGGCCTCGGCGAGGCGGTAGGCGACCGAGATGTCGCCGCGCTCGAGCGCATGGCGGGCCGCGTACTCATATTCCTTCCACATCAGGACGGGATAAGGATTGGTCGGCGGCGGCGGATCGAGCAGCGCCGCGGCGCCCACATCGTCGTCATTGCGGCGCTTGAAGCGGGCCCGTTCATAGATCAGGCCCGGATCGTTCTGCAACGATTTCGGCACTGCCGCGACCACGGCATCCACATTGGGACCGCCCGTCATCAGGCGGATCCGCGCCTCGGCGAGCTTGCGGTGATCGTCGTCGACGCGGGCCATCACGCGGCGGGCATCGTCGGCATCGCCCGCCCAGAGCAGGTGGTCGAGGCGCGCCAGATGATCCTGGGGCCGCAGGAAGGCGCCGAATTGATCGAGATAGGCCTGCTCCTTGTCGGGGCTGATCGACATCTCGATCCAGCCGGCCCGCACGACCCGGGCGGCATCGTCACGCAGGCCCGCGGCCGCATAGGCGCGGCCGAGCGCGATCGTGCCCTCGATGGTCTGGGGCTCGCGGCCCTTGAACCAGGCCAGCGTCTCGGCGATGCCGTAATCGCCCGGCATGGCCCGCTCGCCCGCCTGCTGCAGCGAGATCTGCCCGGGCCAGTCCGGGTTGTCGCGCATGAATTTGGTGATCTCGTCGAAGGACCGGCCGGGGCCGGGCCGGATCAGGTCGAGCCACTGGATCATCTTGGCCGGCAGCTTCTCCTTGGCCCGCTGCGCGATCTCCCGGGCCTTGGCCCAGTTCTGCTTGTCGACCTGCTTGAAGGCGTCGGCGTAGATCGCCTTGTCGGAGGCGCCCAGAAGCTTGGCTTCGGCGGCACTCTGCCCAAGGACGGACGCGCCCGCGATCAGGGCCACGAACAGAAAAAGGCGCTGCAGAACGGCGGTGCCGCGCAAAAGACAAGACCCCTTTCCGGGTCGGATCGGTAAGCGAGTGGGCCGGATGCGTCGAGCGACTCGGTCGCCCAGCATGCTTCCTAATGCTTATCA
Organism: Hypericibacter sp.; assembly: GCF_050729195.1. Classification (NCBI taxonomy): domain Bacteria; kingdom Pseudomonadati; phylum Pseudomonadota; class Alphaproteobacteria; order Rhodospirillales; family Dongiaceae; genus Hypericibacter; species Hypericibacter sp. The sequence goes on along the minus strand of NZ_JBOHKS010000210.1, from coordinate 26,170 downwards.
AAGTGCCAACAAGCCTACCACTGCGCAGGCCACCGCAGGCTTCCATGCTGGAAGGCGAGGGCGGTTTTTCCATGGCTGGATGCCGGCCGCAGGACAAGGCGGCGGCTGGTGAACCGGGGTCAGGCGGCTTGCGGGGGCGGGGCGGGGTTTGTATGGTCCCCCCGACCGTTCAGGGGCCTGGTCCGGCCGCAGCCCCGAGGTCTCCCCATTCCTGCCGAATTATGGCGACCGGACGCCAGGAGAAGCGATGTTCAAGGGTTCCTTCACAGCATTGATCACGCCCATGCGCAACGGCGCGGTCGACGAGCGGGCCTTCCAGGATCTCTGCGAGTGGCAGATTGCCGAGGGGACCCATGGGCTGGTTCCGGTCGGCACCACGGGCGAATCCCCGACCCTCTCCCATGAAGAGCATATGCGCGTCGTCGAGCTCTGCATCGAGGCGGCGGCGGGCCGGGTTCCGGTCGTTGCCGGCACCGGCTCGAACTCGACCGCCGAGGCGATCCAGCTGACGCAGCATGCGAAGGAGGCGGGCGCCACCGCCGCGCTGGTCGTGCTGCCCTATTACAACAAGCCGACGCCCGAGGGGCAGTACCAGCATTACAAGGCGATCCACGACGCGGTCGAAATCCCGATCATCATCTACAACGTCCCGCCGCGCAGCGCGGTGGACATGACGGTCGAGACCATGGCGCGGCTGGCGAAGCTGCCGCGCATCGTCGGCGTGAAGGACGCGACCGCCGACCTGACCCGCTCGCTCTCGACCAAGCTCGCGATCGGTGCGGAGTTCTGCCAGCTCTCGGGCGAGGACGGCACCGCGATCGCCTTCCTGTCCCAGGGCGGCCATGGCTGCATCTCGGTCACCTCCAACGTGGCGCCGCGGCTCTGTGCCCAGATGCACGATGCCTGGCAGGCCGGCCGCTTCCCCGAGGCCATCGCGATCCATGAGCGGCTTTTCCCGCTGCACAAGGCGCTGTTCTGCGAGAGCAGCCCGGGGCCGGTGAAATATGCGGCGAGCCTGCTCGGCCGTGGCACGGCCGAGGCGCGCCTGCCACTCTGCGAGATCGCGGACAGCTCGAAGCAGAAGGTGAAGAGCGCCATGGTCTCGGTCGGGCTTCTGAACTGAGCCCGAGACTGACCAGGCTCTGATCATGGCGCGCGATCTCGAGGCGCAACGTTTCGCTGCGCAGAACCGCAAGGCGCGTCACGATTATTTCATCGAGGACACGCTCGAGGCCGGCATGATGCTGCTCGGCACCGAGGTGAAGTCGCTGCGCTCGGGCCGGGCCTCGATCGCCGAGGCCTTCGCGGTCGAGAAGGAAGGCGCGCTCTGGCTCGTCAACGCCTTCATCCCGGAATATGACTCGGCCTCGCGCTTCAACCATCTGCCGCGGCGCGCCCGCAAGCTCCTGGTGCGCAAGCGCGAGATGAGCCGCCTCCTGGGCTCGATCACGCGCGACGGCATGACGCTGATCCCGCTCGCGATCTATTTCAACGACCGCGGCATCGCCAAGCTCCAGCTCGGGCTCGCCAAGGGCAAGCGCAAGGTCGACAAGCGCGAGAGCATCAAGGAGCGCGACTGGAAGCGCGACAAGGCGCGCGAGATGCGCAACCGCAACCGCTAGCCGGTCCCCCCGCGACCGGGTCAGGCCCGGTCGATCTCCATTTTCAGATTGGCGACCACGGCATCGAACATCGCCTCGGTCAGGCGGCCGGTGTTGGTGTTGAGCCGCGAGCAGTGATAGCTGTCGGCGAGGACCAGCCCGCCCGACAGCCGATGCACCGCGCCATGGCCGAAGCGGTGGGCGCTGCGCCGTTCGCCCGTGGCCGCCAGCAGCGCGTCATGGGCGATCCCGCCCAGCGCCAGCACCGCCTTGAGCCGGGGCATGGCGGCCATCTCCGTCGCCAGGAAGCCGTTGCAGGTCTTGATCTCGGCCGGCACCGGCTTGTTCTCGGGCGGCACGCAGCGCACGGCGTTGGTGACCCGGCAGTCGATCAGCTCGAGGCTGTCGTCGCGACGGCGCTCGAACTCGCCCCGCGCGAAGCCGTTCCGTTTCAGGCTGGCATAGAGCAGGTCGCCGGCATAATCGCCGGTGAAGGGGCGTCCGGTGCGGTTGGCGCCGCGCAGGCCCGGCGCCAGGCCCAGGATCAGCAGCCGCGCCTCCAGCGAGCCGAAGGCCGGCACCGGCGCATTGTGCCAATCGGGCTCGGCCGCGCGGTTGCGCTCGCGCATCTGGACGAGGCGGGGACAGCGGGGGCAGTCGGCCCCCGGGTCGAGCCGTGGATCGCCGACCGCCCCCGCTCGAAGGGAGGGGGGCGTCATAGGCGGGTTGGTATCACGAACTCAGGCGGGCTGCACCAACCGGCCGGCTTCGTCGGCGGGACCACGCACCGAATGCTGGGGATGCTGGCGCTGGATGCGATCGGCGAGATCGGTCAGGTCGATGAAACGATCGGCCTGCCGGCGCAGCTCGTCGGCGATCATCGGCGGCTGGGATCGGACGGTCGACACGACGGTCACCCGGACGCCCCGGCGCTGGACCGCTTCGACCAGGCGGCGGAAATCACCGTCGCCGGAGAACAGCAGCGCATGGTCGATATGCTCAGCCATCTCGAGCATGTCGATCGCGAGCTCGACATCCATATTGCCCTTGCGCTTGCGCTGGCCGGTGGCGTCGACGAACTCCTTGGTCGGCTTCGTCACCATGGTGTAGCCGTTGTAATCGAGCCAATCGACCAGCGGACGGATCGGGGAATACTCCTCGTTCTCGGTCAGGGCGGTGTAATAGAACGCACGAACGAGGTGGCAGCCGGCCTGAAAAAGCTCCAGCAGCCGCTTGTAATCGATGTCGAAGCCAAGGCTTTTGGCGGCTGCGTAGGTATTGGCGCCGTCGATGAAAATGGCGACCTTCTCCTGGGGATAGAAAAACTTACTGACCATTCTCTTTATCCCTGATGTGTTGGATTTAAAACAGGCTCGATCTATCTGTGGCAACGATGTGATATCAACTCGGGGCGCATTCGTTACCTTGCTTATCTGGGTCTGTCGAGCACTGCAGGCAAGGCGAGTTCGTCAGCTTTCCTTACGGATTTAGCGGGCTTTCGGACCTATCCCCATGACCGCCTCCAGCAAAGAAACGATTCTCATCGCACTTGGTGCCAACCTTCCGAGCGCGCGGTTCGGCGCACCCCGTGTCACGCTGGAGGCAGCCCTGGCGGCGATCGCGGCCAAGGGCGTGCAGATCCTCCGGCGCTCCTCCTGGTGGGAGTCTGAACCGATGCCGGTCTCCGACCAGCCCTGGTATGTGAACGGCGTGGCTTCCATCGCCACGACCCTCGAGCCCGCTGCGTTGCTGGCCCTGCTTCATGGGGTCGAGGCCGAGTTCGGTCGCATCCGGGGAGCCCGGAACGAAGCCCGCCTGCTCGACCTCGATCTGCTGGCCTATGGCGACCGCCGGCGGGACGGCCCCGAGCCCCCCTTGCTGCCCCATCCGCGTCTCGCCGACCGGGCCTTCGTGCTGCTGCCGCTGACCGAGGTGGCCCCCGACTGGCACCACCCGGTCTCCGGGGAATCCGTGCGGCAATTGATCGCGCGATTGCCCGAAGGCCAGAGGATCCGGCGGGTCGAGGGTTGAGGGGAGGGGACGCGGGCGCCGGTTTGGCGCCTGCCGATCAAGGGCTTGGCCGGCTTTGGCAAGCCCTGCCGCAGGCTTCGCGGCGGCTCCCTCCGTTGTCTCCAAATTGTGTCGTAAAGGCTTCGGAATCCTTGCGTTTCTGAAATCGGCTTCCTATATTCACATCAACCAATCCCTTGACCGTTTAGCTGGAGGGCGACGCATGGCGCGCGTTACCGTAGAAGATTGCGTCCTTAAGGTTCCCAACCGTTTCGAACTCGTGATGTTGGCGGCGCAGCGCGCGCGCGACATTTCGGCGGGCTCCGCGCTCACCGTCGATCGCGACAACGACAAGAATCCGGTCGTGTCGCTGCGCGAGATCGCCGACACGACCATCGACCTCGAGGCGCTCAACCAGAGCCTCATCAAGGGCCTGCAGAAGGTCGCCGAGGTGGATGAGCCGACCGAGGACGAAGGCAGCTTCGGCGAAGGCACGGAACTCCTTAACGACATCATGGAAACATTGCCCGAGGGCGATGGACAGGACGAGGGCGACCTCGAGGAAGACGCCGACGAGGCGAGCGACCTCGACGTCCCGAACGAGGATGGCCAAGAGGGCACAGACCAGGGTGGGCGTCCGGAGTAACGTCGCAGGCGGCATCGAACCCGACCCGCGCCGCGACACGACGATTGTCGTCCGGACGCGGGCCTTCGGTGCTGGGGCGCCGAAGCTCCACGCGATTTCCAATGTGATGAGTCCGATGGGCTCGGGATGGCGGTCATGATCCGCCAGTTCGAGCTCGTCGAGTTGGTCAAGGGCTACGATCCAGGCGCGGATGAGGAAACCCTCAACCGCGCCTATGTTTTTTCCATGAAGGCGCATGGCTCGCAATCGCGGGCCTCGGGCGATCCCTATTTCTCGCACCCGCTCGGCGTCGCCGAAATCCTCACCCGCATGAAGCTCGACGGCGCGTCGATCGCGACGGCGCTGCTGCACGACACCGTCGAGGACACCGAAGCGACGCTCGAGCAGATCGAGCAGCTCTTCGGCAAGGAGATCGCGCGGCTGGTGGACGGCGTCACCAAGCTGTCGCGCCTCGAGCTGCAATCCGACAGCACCAAGCATGCGGAGAATTTCCGCAAGCTGGTGCTGGCCATGTCGGACGACATCCGGGTGCTGCTGGTCAAGCTCGCCGACCGGCTGCACAACATGCAGACGCTCCATTTCATCAAGGACCCGGACAAGCGCAAGCGTATCGCGCTGGAGACGCTCGACATCTACGCGCCCTTGGCCGAGCGCATCGGCATGCAGCGGATGAAGGACGAGCTCGAGAATCTGGCTTTTGCCGAGATCAATCCCGAGGCCTGCAAGTCGATCAAGCAGCGCCTGTCGTTCCTGCGCGAGCAGGGCGGGGTGGTGGTGACGCGCATCATCGACAAGCTCAAGGCCGATCTCGCCGAGGGCGGGGTCGAGGCGCAGATCTCGGGCCGCGAGAAATCGCCCTATTCGATCTGGCGCAAGATGCAGCGCAAGAATATCGGCTTCGAGCAGCTCTCCGACATCATGGCCTTCCGCATCGTCGTGGCCGATGTCGGCCAGTGCTACCAGGCGCTGGGCATCCTCCACAGCCGCTATGCCATGGTTCCGGGCCGCTTCAAGGACTACATCTCGACGCCCAAGCCGAACAATTACCGCTCGCTCCATACCGGCGTGATCGGGCCTGAGCGCCAGCGCATCGAGATCCAGATCCGCACCCCCGACATGCATGAGGTCGCCGACCTCGGCGTCGCGGCGCACTGGAAATACAAGCAGAACGGCGAGCGCATCGACGGAAAGCAATATCGCTGGCTGCGCGAGCTGCTCGACATCCTGGAGCATGCGGCGGGGCCCGAGGAGTTCCTCGAGCATACCAAGCTCGAGATGTTCCAGGACCAGGTGTTCTGCTTCACGCCGAAGGGCGACCTGATCGCGCTGCCGCGCGGCGCCACGCCGGTCGATTTCGCCTATGCGGTCCATTCCCAGATCGGCGATACCTGCGTCGGCGCCAAGGTCAATGGCCGCATCGTGCCGCTCTCGAGCGTGCTCACCAATGGCGACCAGGTCGAGATCGTGACCTCCAGGGCGCAGACGCCGTCGCCGACCTGGGAGCGCTTCGTCGTCACCGGCCGGGCCCGCGCGCGCATCCGCCGCTTCGTGCGCACCCAGCAGCGCACGCAATATATGGAGCTCGGACGCGCCATCCTGGAGAAGGAATTCCGCCAGGAGGGCTTCGATTTCACCACCAAGGGCATCGACGGCGTCCTCAAGAAACTCAAATTCGAGAGCGGCGACGATCTGATGGCGGCGGTGGGAGCCGGCCTGCAGAGCGGGCGCGAGGTGCTCCACGCCGTCTATCCCGGCACCAAGGCCGCGCCGAAAACGCCGAAGATCGGGCCGATGACCTCGGGAGGCAAGGCGAAGGCGACGAAGAAGGCCAAGGGCCCGGCGATCCCGATCGTGGGCCTGATCCCGGGCATGGCGCTGCATTTCGCCGGCTGCTGCCATCCGTTGCCGGGCGACCGCATCGTCGGCATCGTCACCACCGGCAAGGGCGTCACCATCCACACCATCGACTGCGAGAGCCTGGAGGCCTTCGCCGATGCGCCGGAACGCTGGCTCGATGTCGGCTGGGACAACGGCTCCGGCGACCCCGAGGTCCATGTCGGCCGGCTGCATGTGGTGCTCAACAACGAGCCCGGCAGTCTCGGCAACATCTCCTCGGTGATCGGCAAGAGCGAGGGCAACATCTCGAACCTCAAGATCACGCGCCGGTCGCTCGATTTCTTCGAGATGATGATCGACGTGGAGGTCAAGGATGTGCGTCACCTGACCAACATCATCGCCGCGTTGCGCGCGACTCCGACCGTATCGTCGGTCGAAAGGGCCCGAGGATAGATTCCGGCCATGCGGCGCGTCGCCGGTGCCCGTCCTCGGCCAAGGATGAGATCCGTATGAAAAGCTCTTTGCGCCTCGGCGTGAACATCGACCATGTCGCCACCATCCGCAACGCGCGGGGCGGCCCGCATCCCGATCCCGTCCGCGCGGCACGGCTCGCGGCCCAGGCTGGTGCCGATGGCATCACCGCCCATCTGCGCGAGGATCGCCGTCATATCTCCGACGATGACATCGGACGTCTCTCGCGCGAGATCGAGCTGCCGCTCAACCTCGAGATGGCCGCGACCCGCGAGATGTTGGCGATCGCGCTGAAGCATCGCCCTCATGCCGCCTGCATCGTTCCGGAGAAGCGGGAGGAGCGGACCACCGAAGGCGGGCTCGACGTGGCGCACGGGCGCGCCCAGCTCGAGCCCTTCGTCCGGGAGCTGGCGGCGGCCGGGATCCGCGTCTCGATGTTCGTCGAAGCAGACCCGGCTCAGCTCGACGCGGCCAAGGCGATCGGTGCGGCGGTGGTCGAGCTGCATACCGGTGCCTATTGCCATGCCGAAGGCGTGGCGCGCGATCGCGAGCTTGCCCGCATCGTGGCCGCCGCCGCGCATGCCGAGGGCGTGGGGCTCGAATGCCATGCCGGCCATGGCCTGACCTATGACACCGTCGGCCCGATCGCCGCGATTGCGACCCTGGCCGAGCTCAATATCGGCCACTTCCTCGTGGGCGAGGCAATTTTTGTCGGCTTCGAGAGCGCCATCCGCGGCATGCGCAAGCTCATGGACCAGGCCCGTGCGGAGGCCGGCGGCACGCGGCAGAGCGTGGGCCGGCCATGACCCCTTCCTGCAAGGATTGAACGCAATGATCCTCGGTATCGGTTCTGACATCATCGACATCCGGCGTATCGAGCGGACGCTCGAGCGGTTCGGCGAACGCTTCATCGAGCGGGTCTATACCGATATCGAGCGGGCGAAGTCCGATCGGCGGGCCAACCGGGCGGCGAGCTATGCCAAGCGGTTCGCGGCCAAGGAGGCCTGCGCCAAGGCGCTCGGCACCGGCTTCAGCCAGGGTGTGTTCTGGCGGGATCTGGGGGTGGTCAATCTGCCCTCGGGCAAACCCACCATGAAGCTCACGGGCGGGGCGGCGGCGCGGCTGGCGAAGATCACGCCGGCGGGCATGGTCGCCCAGATCGATCTGACCATCACCGACGACGACCCGCAGGCCCAGGCCTTCGTGATCATCTCGGCCTTGCCGGCCGGGCCTCGATAATCTTGAAATCCCGTTAGAATTGCCGGGTTCCGGCCGGGCTCGACAGGCGCTCTGCGGCTGGAAGTGCGCTTGACATGGGGTGCCGCTAACTGGCTTGATCCGCGCGGCTCCGGCTCGGCGGGGCGCACAATCTGAGTCGGCGTAGAGGGTTATGGCGCGAAAGAATTCCGGTGGCTTCGGCGAGACCATCAGGACGGTCGTCTATGCGGTATTGATTGCCGTGGTGATCCGGACCTTCGCTTACGAGCCGTTCAACATCCCCTCGGGCTCGATGAAGCCGACGCTGCTGATCGGCGACTATCTCTTCGTCTCGAAATTCTCCTATGGCTATAGCCGCTTCTCGCTGCCCTTCAGCCCCAACCTCTTCAGCGGGCGCATCCTGGGCGGGGAGCCGGAGCGCGGCGACGTGGCGGTGTTCAAGAAGCCGACCGACAACCAGACCGATTATATCAAGCGGATCATCGGGCTCCCGGGCGACACCATCCAGGTCGTGGGCGGCATCCTCCAGATCAATGGAACACCGGTCACCCGCGAGGAAGTCGGCCCCTATACCGACGACGATGGCCGCGTCTATACGCGCTATATCGAGACGCTTCCCAATGGCGTGAAGCATCCGATCCTAGAGACGAGCGACCATGAGTTCCTCGATAACACCGCGCCTTATCTCGTCCCGCCGAGGCACTATTTCGCCATGGGCGACAACCGCGACAATTCGCAGGACAGCCGCGTCATGAGCGATGTCGGCTTCGTCCCCGCCGAGAATCTGATCGGCCGCGCCGAGTTCCTGTTCTTCTCGACCGACGGCACCGCCGGCTGGCTCGAGCCTTGGAAATGGTTCAGCGCCGTCCGCTACGATCGCCTGTTCCAGGCGGTGCGGTGAGCGGGGGACCCGACATCAACGGGTCCGAGGTCGCCGAGCTCGAAACCAGCCTCGGCCACGTTTTCGATGACAAGTCGCTGCTGCTGTCGGCCCTGACCCATCCGAGCCTGGCCGGCTTGAAGGGCGGGCGCGGCCTCGGCACCTATGAACGGCTCGAATTCCTGGGCGACCGCGTGCTGGGCCTGATCGTGGCTGAGATGCTTTATCGGACGTTTCCGCAGGAAGACGAGGGGGCCCTGGCACGGCGCTTCGCCGAGCTGGTGCGTCGCGAGAGCATCGCGCGCATCTCGGCGGCGATCGGCCTCGGCCGCCATCTGCGCCTGGCCGCGAGCGAGGCGGGCTCGGGCGGACGCGACAACCCCGCGCTGCTGGCCGATGCCGGCGAGGCGGTGATCGCGGCGCTCTATCTCGATGGCGGCCTCGAAGCCGCGCGCCGCTTCGTCGAACCGGCCTGGCGCCCGCTCGTTGCCGAGGAAATCAGCCCGCCGCAGGATGCCAAGACGGCGCTCCAGGAATGGGCGCAAGGGCAGGGCCTGGCCCTCCCGGCCTATGCGCTGGCCTCGACCGCCGGCCCCGCGCATGAGCCGCGCTTCGTGGTCGAGGTCCGGGTCGAGGGCCATGGCAAGGCGACCGGATCGGGCAAGTCGAAACGGGCGGCGGAGCAGGCCGCGGCGGCCGCGATCCTCGCCCGCATCGATCCCGACGGATTCAAGCCATGAGCCTCAAGAAGAGCGCCAGGAAGAAAGACGAGCCGGCGAAGACGCGCTGCGGCTTCGTCGCCGTGATCGGCGCGCCCAATGCCGGCAAATCGACACTGGTGAACCGGCTGGTCGGCGCCAAGGTCTCGATCGTGTCGCCCAAGGTCCAGACCACCCGCAGCCGCGTGCTCGGCATCGCCATGCGCGACAATGCGCAGATCCTGTTCGTCGACACGCCCGGCATTTTCGCGCCGCGCCGCCGGCTCGACCGCGCCATGGTGGCGGCGGCCTGGCAGGGGGCGGGCGATGCCGATCTCGTCGTGCTGCTGATCGACACCAGCCACAAGCAGCCCGACGAGGAGACCACGCGGATCATCGCGGACCTGAAACGGTCCGACCGCCAGATCATCCTCGCCCTCAACAAGGTCGATCTGGTCAAACAACATGAGCGGCTTCTGGCCCTCACCGCCGAGATGCACGCGACCGGGTGCTTCAGCGACATTTTCATGATCTCGGCCGAGACTGGCGACGGCGTCGAGGACCTGATGAAGCTGCTGATATCGCGCCTGCCTTCCGGTCCCTGGCTCTATCCCGAGGACCAGACCACCGACGTGCCGTTGCGCCTCCTCGCGGCCGAGGTCACGCGCGAGCATCTCTTCCGGCAGCTCCATCAGGAGCTGCCCTATGCGCTCACCGTCGAGACCGAGAGCTGGGAGGATTTCCAGGACGGCAGCGTCAAGATCCAGCAGATGATCCTGGTCGAGCGCGACGGCCAGAAGGCGATCGTGATTGGCAAGGGCGGCACGCGCGCCAAGGCGGTGCGCGAAGCCGCGCAGGCCGAGCTCGAGGAAATGCTGGAGCGCAAGGTCCACCTCTTCCTCGCCGTCAAGGTCCGCCAGGGGTGGAGCGAAGAACGCGAACGCTTCAGGGACCTCGGCCTCGACTGGGACGCGTGAGGTGGTTTCTTAAGGGCGAGGGGATCTCAAGAGATTCCACGCCCCCTCGCGGGAGGGGGTAGGGGGAGGGGTCTTCTCGATCTATGCGACTGAGGCGCCGTGAATGCTCACGCGCGTAGAGCGTCGCCAAAACAGTTCGGCTTTGTAACTGCGAAGATGGGCACTAGCATTTGCGGAGCAGCGCTTGTGCTCGAGGAAAACCCCTCCCCCTACCCCTTCCCGCAAGGGGGGCGTGAATATTTATCGTGAGTCCGGTCACCCCCGATGGAATGGCAAGAGGAAGGCATCCTGCTGGCGACGCGGGCTCTGGGGGAGGGCAGCGCGGTCGTTTCGCTGCTGACGCGCGGGCAGGGGCGTCATGCCGGGCTGGTGAAGGGCGCCATGAGCCGGTCGGCCGGCGGGCGCTACCAGCCGGGCAATCGCGTGCAGGCGGTCTGGCGCGCGCGGCTCGCGGAGCATCTGGGCCACCTCACCTGCGAGCTGCTCGACTGCCCCGCGGCGCGGCTGCTCGACGATCCCGATCGCCTGGCGGGCCTCTCTTCGGCGCTCTCGGTGACCGAGGCCGCCTTGCCGGAGCGCGAGCCGCATCCGAGCGTGTTCGACGGGCTGGTCGCTTTCATCGAGGAGCTCGAAGGCGAAAGCCCCGGCTGGACTTCCTCGTATGTGCGCTGGGAGCTCACCCTGCTGGGCGATCTGGGCTATGGGCTCGACCTCGCCTCCTGCGCCATCACCGGCGTGACCGAGGGGCTGGCGTTCGTCTCGCCCAAGAGCGGTCGGGCGGTCGCGGCCGAGGCGGCCCAGCCCTGGCGCGATCGCCTGCTGCCCTTGCCGCCTTTCGTGGCCGACCCCGCTCGGACGGCGCAAGGCGAGGAGCTGATGCAGGGGCTCGCTCTTACCGGCTATTTTCTGGAGCAGCACGCGCTGGTGGCCGTCGGCGGCCGGGGCGGCCTGCCGCCCTCGCGCGAGCGCTTCGTCGACCGGATGCGCCGCCGGGAACAGCGGCCGCTGACGCCTTGATTCCGGCCCTCGGTTCCTCTACCCGATAAGGGCCCATCCGCAAGAGGACTCCCCCTGATGACGATTGAATCCAAGGCGCCGGTTCAGCCCGCCGCGCCGCGCCATATCGGTGTCATCGGCGCCGGGATTGTCGGGATCTGCGCCGCGCTCTATCTGCAGCGCGACGGACATCGCGTCACCGTGATCGACCGGGGGCCGCCGGGCGAGGGGACCTCGAAAGGCAATGCCGCGATCATCGCCGGTGCCTCCTGCGAGCCGGTCGCCATGCCGGGGATCCTCTGGCGCGTGCCGGGCATGCTGATGGATCCGCTGGGGCCGCTCGCGATCCGCTGGAGCTATCTGCCGAAGCTGGCGCCCTGGCTGTTGAAGTTCGTGGCGGCCAGCGCGCCGGCGCGGGTCGAGAATGCCTCGATCGCGCTCTGGGCTTTGTCGCAGCAATCGGTTCCCGCCTTCAAGACGCTGATGGGCGAGGCGGGATTGCTCGACATGCTGCGCGAGGAAGGCTGGCTCAGCGTCTATCGCAGCGACAAGAGCTTCGCCGGCGCCCAGCATGAATTGGAGCTCTCGCGCCGGCGCGGCGTGAAGGTGGAGATCCTCGGCCAGCATGAGCTGCGCCAGATGGAGCCGACGCTCGCGCCCGACTTCAAGCATGGCGTGCTCTATCCCGAGCATGCGCAGACGGTGAACAATTTCCGCCTGGTGCAAGAGCTGGCGCAGCATTTCGTGAGGAAGGGCGGGCGGATCCTGCAGGAGGACGTCCGCGGCTTCGAGATGGGGCCGCAAGGGCCGACCCATATCGTGACCGCCGCCGGCAAGCATGCGATCGATGCCGTCGTGCTGGCGGCCGGCGCCTGGTCGAAGCGGCTGACCCAGATGCTGGGCCATAAGGTGCCGCTCGACACCGAGCGCGGTTATCACGTCATGCTGCCGAACCCGGCGGTCACGCCGCGCCGGCCGATCCATATCGCCGATTACGGCTTCGTCGCGACGCCGCTGGAGCATGGGCTTCGCTTCGCCGGCACGGTCGAGCTGGGCGGGCTCGATCTGCCGCCCAACTATGATCGCGCGCGGGTGCTGCTGGAGCGCGGCCGCACCGTGTTTCCGGGGCTCCAGGAGCAGGGCAAGACCGAATGGATGGGCTTCCGGCCCTCGGTGCCCGACTCCGTGCCGGTCATCAGCGGCGGCGACTATGCCAACTGCTTCTTCGCCTATGGCCATGGTCATCTGGGCCTGACCTACGGCGCCATCACCGGGCGGCTGATCGCGGATCTGGTCGCGAGCCGTCCTTCGGGGTTCGACATGACGCCCTATCGCGTGGATCGCCGCTGGTAGCCGGCCCGGAAATCCCCCGCGACACCCAATCCATTGACCGGCGACCCCCTCGGTCTACTATAACTCGCGATTCCCCAGCCAGAGTCCGAGATGGCCAAGACCAAAGCCGCCCCTCCGCCGCCCAGCGGCGACATCAATATCGTTTCGCTCGCCGATGCGCTGAGCTCGCGCTACCTCTCCTATGCGCTCTCGACCATCATGGCGCGCTCGCTGCCCGACGTGCGCGATGGTCTCAAGCCGGTCCATCGCCGGCTGCTCTATGCGATGCGTCAGCTCCATCTCGATCCGGGCTCGGGCTTCAAGAAATCGGCCCGCGTCGTCGGCGACGTCATGGGCAAGTTCCATCCCCATGGCGATTCCTCGATCTATGACGCGATGGTGCGCTTGGCGCAGGATTTCGCGCAGCGCTACCCGATGGTCGATGGCCAGGGCAATTTCGGCAATATCGACGGCGATAACCCGGCCGCCATGCGCTACACCGAGGCGCGGCTGACCGAGGTCGCGGCCCTGATGCTCGAGGGCATCAACGAGGACGCGGTCGATTTCCGCCCGACCTATGACGGCGAGGGCTCCGAGCCGCTGGTGTTGCCGGGGACTTTCCCGAACCTCCTGGCCAACGGCGCGCAAGGCATCGCCGTCGGCATGGCGACCTCGATCCCGCCGCACAATATCGGCGAGATCTGCGACGCGGCGCTGCATCTGATCAAGTCGCCGAATGCGACCATCGCCTCGCTGGTCAAGCATATCAAAGGACCGGACTTCCCGACCGGCGGCATCCTGGTCGAGGATCCTTCGGCCATTCTGGAAGCCTACAAGACCGGGCGCGGTTCCTTCCGCGTGCGGGCCAAATGGGTCAAGGAAGAGCTCAAGGGCGGCACCTGGCAGGCCGTCATCACCGAGATTCCCTATCAGGTGCCGAAATCGCGGCTGATCGAGAAGATCGCCGACCTGCTGCAGCAGAAGAAGCTGCCGCTCCTGGACGACGTGCATGACGAATCCACGACCGACGTGCGCATCGTGCTCGAGCCCAAGAGCCGGAATGTCGATCCCGATCACCTGTTGGAGCAGCTGTTCCGGCAGACCGATCTGGAGGTCCGCTTCCCGCTCAACATGAACGTGCTGGGCGCCGACCAGACGCCGCGTGTCATGTCGCTGGCGGAGGTGTTGCGGGCCTATCTCGATCACCGGCGCGAGGTGCTGCTGCGCCGCAGCCGCTTCCGCCTGGCCGACATCGAGCGCCGCCTGGAAGTGCTGGGCGGCTTGCTGATCGCCTATCTCAATATCGACGAGGTCATCCGCATCATCCGCCGGGAGGACGATCCCAAGGCGAAGATGATCAAGAAGTGGGATCTCTCCGAGGTCCAGGCCGACGCCATCCTCAACATGAAGTTGAAGGCGTTGCGCAAGCTGGAAGAGATCGAGATCCGCAAGGAGAACGACGATCTGACGGCCGAGCGCAAGACCCTGAAGGGCCTGCTCAAGGACGAGGACCGGCAGTGGGAGCGCGTCGGCGACGAGATCGCCGACATCAAGAAGCGCTTCGGACCGAAGACGCCGCTGGGCAAGCGCCGCACCGACCTCGGGACCGTGCCGGCCGATGTCGAGATCCCGATGGAGGCGATGGTCGAGCGCGAGGCGGTCACCGTGGTCTCTTCGGCCAAGGGCTGGGTGCGCGCGCTCAAGGGCCATGTCGAGGCCGATGACGAGATCAAGTTCAAGGAAGGCGACCGGCCGCGCTTCCATCTCCAGGCCGAGACCACCGACAAGCTGATCGTGTTCGGCACCAACGGCCGCTTCTACACCATCGGCATCGACAAGCTGCCGGGCGGCCGTGGCTATGGCGAGCCGCTCAAGCTGATGATCGATCTGGGCGAGCAGGATCCCGTCGGTATGTTCGTCAACAAGCCCGGCCGCAAACTGATCGTGGCCTCGACCGCGGGCCGCGGCTTCGTCGTGCCCGAGGACGAGGTGATCGCGCAGACCCGCGCCGGCAAGCAGGTGCTGAACCTGACCGAAGGCGAGGAGGCCACGGCTTTCGCGTTCGTGGAAGAGGGCGACGACCATGTCGCCGTGGTCGGGACTAACCGCAAGCTGCTGCTGTTCCCCTTGAACGAACTGCCTGAGATGACGCGCGGCCGCGGTGTGATTCTGCAGAAATACAAGGATGGCGGCCTCTCGGACGTGAAGAGCTTCCGGCTGAAGCAAGGCCTGAGCTGGCGCTCGGGCGACCGGAGCCGGACCGAAACCGGCCTCAAGGATTGGATCGGCCAGCGAGCCCAGGCGGGCCGTCTGCCGCCGCAGGGTTTCCCGCGCTCGAACAAGTTCTAAAAGGTAGTTTGACCGTGGATAACGAGGTCTAAGAGTGACAGCCGCCACTCAGCTCACTGTCGGAAAGGTGATCTTGGCAGGCGTTTTCGGGGTCGTCGTTCCCACCATGGCCTTGATTACAACGGCCATCTTCATTTTGAGCGATCTGGTAGGCTTCACCTTGGGCGAGATGCCCGGCACCATTTTTTATATCTGTTTGTTCCTGGCCGTCGCATTGGGGTGGCTCTGGTGGTCCATATCCGTGCCGCGGTGGCGCCTTTGGGCCTTGGAACGAGCAGATGATTGGCCGAGGGTGAAATGGTGGGCCGTGGCCACGGGCATAGTCTGGACCGATAAGACCTCCTGGGGGCGATTGATGGGCAGGACCGAGATCAAATCGGCCGACCATGCCAAGCGAGAGCGCGAGTTGGAAATGGCGATCGAAGCCCGCCGACAATCGCCAGAACGGGTGCGGTGATCGTCGCGGCCTGCCATGGATGACATCACCATCCGCCGGGCGTTGCGCGACGATGTTCCGGCGATCGTCCGGCTGCTGGCCGACGATCCGCTGGGCCGTAACCGCGAGGAGCCCGACGAACCCTTGTCCGATAGCTATTGGGAGGCGTTCGACAAGCTGCGCCGCGATCCCAACGCCGTGCTGGCCGTGGTGCAGGACAGCAGCAAGACGATCATCGGCTGCCTGCAGCTCAATTTCATGATCGGCCTCAGCCATCAAGGCGCGGGACGGATGCTGATCGAGGATGTCCGCGTCGATAAACGCTATCGCAATCGCCACATCGGCCATCGGTTGCTGGATTGGGCGGTCGATCAGGCCAAGCAGAAGGACTGTCAGGTGGTCGAGCTATTCGTCCACCAATCCCGGACCGACGCCCGGCGCTTCTACGAATCCCTTGGGTTCGAGGCGAACCATACCGGCATGCGGTTGCTACTGGGCTAAGAGCGAGCCGTTGCAGGGCAACTTCCTGAAGCCGTGAATCCGACCGGCGATTTCCGATGTTGGGGCAACAGCGGACTCGATGCAGACTTGTTGCTGCGGCCGAGTTTGACCCGAAACGGCCATCCGTCAGGATAGCCACTTAGTGGGTATTGCCTATTGTTTTGTCCAGGCGAATGCCGTGATGCGCCAGCCTTGATGTGATCCTTCGAGCGCAACAGTCAGGATGCCCTTCTCCTGCATCGGTCTGGCGTGCTGTTTGTAGCTATAGGTCGCTGGCACCACGACATACGCCTTGGTGCCGTGCACGTCGATGATGGTTGGCCTCGACAACATCACGCGAGGATCGGTGATATCATTCTCATTCATGAGGATCGCATAATCCTTTCCCCAGTCAACAAGGGCGCTCGACCCCGACCAGTAATGGGGCGGAAAATCGTCGATGATCGTCGGAGAGGCCGACATGCAATCGGTCACTCCCGCAGCGTCGTTCCTGTTCCAGGCGTCGATAAAGCGCTCCACCCGAGAGAACACCCCGGCGTCGGACGCCGAAGCCGGCGCTATGAGCAGCAGGGCGATAGAGATCGCCATGAGAACTGAGCGCATGGCGAAACATCCTGGCGTGCGTAACGTTACTACCATTGGCGTGCCATCCTTTCGATTCATCCAATTTCACCCGAGCGCGTTGCGAATCACTCTTGCGACTCGCAAACGCCACCAGCACGAGCCTCGACCCACCCCCTGATCAAGAGTCCTCCCCGCCGCGCTCGCTGCGGCGAGGAGGAGGGGCGCCCTATGCCCGCGCCTTCGCCATGTTCACAATTCTGGCCTGCGTGTACTCCTCCAACCCTTCCTGACCCTGCTCGGTGCCGATGCCAGACTGCTTGGCGCCCCGGAAGGGTATGTCGGGGTGCATGTCGAGATGCTGGTTGATCCAGACCGTGCCGGAGACGACCTTCGCGGCCACTGCAGCGGCACGCGCGAGATCGTTCGACCAGACGCTGCCGCCGAGCCCGTAGTCCGTATCGTTGGCGCGAGCGATGGCGTCGTCGACATCGGAGTAGCGCAGCACCGGCAGGATCGGACCAAACTGTTCCTCCTTGACCAGCCGCGCGTCGTCATCGATATCGCGCACTATCGTCGGTTGGATGAAATAGCCCTTGCGGGGCAGCGCATTGCCGCCTGCTATGATCTTGCCACTCTCGCTGGCGCTCTTAAGGAAGTCCTTCACCTTCTCGAACTGCGCCTTGTTCTGTAGCGGCCCCATCTGGGTGCCCTGCTTGAGCCCATCGTCGATGATGATTTTACGGGCAAGCCGCCCCAACTCGTCACAGATCTCGTCATATTGGGACTCATGGACATAGAGACGCTTGATGGCGATGCAGCCCTGGCCGCAGTTGAAGAGTGCACCGGCAAGCAACTTAGGCGCCACCTCCTTCGGATCGACATCGTCGAGCACGATCGCGGCGTCGTTGCCGCCAAGCTCCAGCGTCAGGCGCTTCAGCGTGCTCACGACGCTCTCCATCACTTTCTTGCCGGTCGCGGTCGATCCGGTGAAGGTGACCTTGGCGACATCGGGGTGACTGGTGAGCGCGCCGCCCAGATCGTTCTGGTCGACGATGATGTTGATCACGCCGGGCGGCAGAATCTGGGCACAGAGTTCGCCCACTTTCAGCGTCGTCAGCGGTGTCGTCGGCGCCGGCTTTGCCACCACCGTGTTGCCGGCAAGCAGCGCCGGCGCAATCTTCTGGGCGAGAAGGAGAACCGGAACGTTCCATGGCGTGATCGCTGCAACCACGCCGAGCGGCATGCGCTCTTGCACGATCCTGCGCGTCGCGTCCTCGCGGAGCACTCTGGGGAGCAAATCGAGGGTCGCGAAGTAGCGTATCCTGGCAATGGCGGCATCCATCTCATGCATGGCCGCCGCCAGCGGCTTGCCCTGTTCCTCGGTCAGGAGCCGGGCGAACTCGCCCTGCCGGGCCTCCATCGCGTCGGCCAGCCTGGCCAGCAACGCGCCGCGTTCGCGGATCGGCGTCGCCGACCATGCCGGGAAGGCGGCCTTGGCGGCCGCAACAGCCTCCTCCAGCTGCGCGCAGTCGGCGCGCGGCGCCATGGCCAGCACGCCCTCCGTCGCCGGATTGATCACATTCAGCGTCATCGCTCCGGGTACGAGCCTGCCGCCGATCAGTAGCTTGTAGTCGCTCATATGTTCTCCTTTGCCCTCTGGCTCATGCTTAGTGGGCGTCTCCGAGACCTGGTCTCCGCAGATCTCGCACGGGCTTGTCTCGAATTGGCGCCCTTGACCCTTGGTGATCTGGCCATCAACGTCATATGACTCAAGTCGATGGCATGAATAACGGTGATGAGCGGAATGGATAAGTTCGACCTGAACCTGCTGCGCGTCTTCGACGCCGTGTGGCGTCACGGGCATCTCGGGCTTGCATCCAAGGAGCTCGAGCTGAGCCAGCCGGCGCTCTCCCACGCGCTGAAGCGGTTGCGCAAGAGCATCGGCGATCCACTGTTCGTGAAGGTGCCTACCGGAATGCAGCCCACCGCGCGAGCGGTGCAACTGGCGCCTGTCGTGCAATCGATGTTGGCGAGTGTACGCGAGCGCGTGCTGGCGGCGCCTGTCTTCGACCCGAAGACTGCTCGCCGAAGCTTCACGATCGCGATGACGGACGTCGGCGAGCTCGCCATGTTGCCGAAGCTAGTGGGGCGGCTGATGTCCGAGGCGCCAGCGGTCGACGTCCGCTCAGTTTCGATGCCGCCCCGGGACCTGACGGCTGCTTTGCAGAATGGTCAAGTCGATCTGGCGATTGGCCATTTTCCCGACATCGGCGGCACGGACCTTCTCCAGCAACGGCTGTTCCGGGACCGCTTCGTTTGCGTCGTGCGCGCGGGGCATCCCGCGGCTCATGGCGGACTGACGCCGAAGCGGTTCCGGGACCTGCCGCACGCTGTAGTGCAGACCGAAGGCCGAAGCCAGGAGATCGTCGAACAATATTTGCGCAGACACGGGGTCCGCAGACGGGAGCTGTTGCGTTCACCGCATTTCTTGAGCATCCCGATGGTCATCGCATCAACCGACCTCGTCGTGACAGTACCCGTCCCGATTGGTGAGCTATTTGGACGGATCGCCGATCTGCAGATTCTTCAACCTCCTTTTCCGATCCCGTCCATCGACATCATGCAGTATTGGCATCGGCAACAGCATTCCGATCCGGGCAATCGGTGGTTGCGCAGCATCGTGCTGGATTTGTTCGGCGAATGACGACGCTTGCGTTGGCCACTCCCACGCCGTCTTTAGCCGGCCGGCTCTCCCGATCGGCTCTCCAGGCATCGCTGTCACAGCAACGACCCCGACCGTGACGGGCTCGGCGTGAAGCGGGGTGGCTGCCGCAAGGCACGCCGGGGCAACCGCTGCAGCGAGGTGACGAACTCCTCCAGCTCGCACGCGCCAAGATCCTCTGCACCTATGTGGTCCGCCAGGCGCTGATATGACCTCCTCATTGAATGCCCAGCCATTCCCCCGGGGAGTGACGACGCCGTTGCTGCGGACGGCCCCGATAGTCGGCAGCAAGCCCTCGGCCAGGCGCTTGGCCCGGCTGGTGCGGGACTTTGCCGATTTGCGAGTGTCAGGGTTACGGGGCCTCAGGTTCTTCATTGGAGACCGCGGGAAATAGGATCAGATCGCTTAAGCATCTTTCGCGCGCCCGTCCAGAAGTAGCGTTCCGCTCGGTGCCGTTGGATCTCCCCGATTGTCGCTGGCGCACCGGCGTCGCACGCAGCTCATCCATTCAGTTCATCACCGCTATTCGCGCCACAACCTTGATAAGCGAGGGGTCGATGGTGAGATCAACGGAGGCAACTCAATGGCTTGGGCAAACGATTATCGAGGTGCGTGGTGAGACATTCCCTCAACAGTGTGGATACACCGATTGGCGACGCGAGTGACTTTGACGTGATCGTTGCCGGCGCGGGCCCCGTGGGCCTGACCTTGGCGATCGATTTGGGTCGACGCGGCGTTCGGTGCTTGATCGTGGAGCGCAACCCGACAACCGCACCTTGGCCCAAAATGGATCGCTCCAATGCGCGCACGATGGAATGTTATCGCCGCATAGGCATCGTTGATCGTGTCCGCGCGTTGGGTTATCCGCCCGAGAATCCGATGGATGTCTTCATTGTCACCCGGCTCTGCGATCCACCGCTGGCAGTACTGCCTTATCCCTCGGTGGCCGAGAGCCGCGCAGGGATCGCGTCGTGCCAAGACGGATCACTTCCGCTAGAGCCCTATCAACTCGTCTCGCAGAATGCTCTCGAGCCTCTGCTGAAGGAGGTCGCCGAAGCAACGCTAAACGTCACCGTGCGCAATGGCTGCGAACTCATCGATTTTGCGCAAGACAACTCTGGTGTGACGGTACTGGCGCGCCTGCTGGACGGCTCCGAGCAGTTGCTGCGCGGCGCTTACCTGGCAGGCTGCGATGGCGGCGTGAGTACAGTTCGCAAGAAGCTTGGTATCAAGCTCGAAGGCCGGGGCCGAATCCGGGACGCCTGCCAAGTCATCTTCAGATCAAGCGATCTCTATGAGCGCATTCCGATCGGTAAAGGCCGGCACTACAATTTCGCTTGGCCGCATGTCGAGACCTTGGTCGTACAGGGCAGTCGTAAGGAGTTCACCTTGCACACCGGCCTGCCACCCGACACCGATTTCGAGGCAGTCATCCGTGACATCGTCGGCTTCCCCTGTGAGATCGAGATCCGCCACGTGGTCCCTTGGCGCCATCATCTGCTCGTCGCCGAGCGCTACCGCGACCGCCGCGTTTTCCTAGTGGGTGACTCAGTCCACCTGCTTATCCCCTTCGGCGGTCTGGGCATGAACACAGGGGTCGGTGACGCATTTGATCTATCCTGGAAACTCGCCGGCGTCATTGAGGGTTGGGGCGGGCCAGGCCTGCTCGATGGGTACGAGCAGGAGCGTCGCCCGATCGGCCTGCGCAATCGCCAAGCGTGCGAATGGGCCGCTGCAAGCGTACCCATCTGGCGAAAGCTCATTACACCCAATGTTCGCGACGTCACACCCGAAGGTGTTGCAGCGCGGGCTACGATCGCCGCCTCCGCCAAAGTCCATCATCGTCGCATGCATGACATGCGAGGTGTCGAGCTCGGCTACTCCTATGCAGGTTCGCCGCTGATTGCCGAGGAGGCGGACAACGTCGCGGAGTGGGATACCTGCATCTACACACCTCACACCCGGCCCGGGGTGCGCGTTCCGCATATGTGGCTGAAGGATGGACGGGCGCTGCAGGATCTGCTTGGCGAGGAATATACGCTGCTCGACCTGGTGGGACGGTTCGAAACGGGATCGCTGGAAGTAGCTTTCCGCGAAATCGGCGCGCCGTTTGACGTCGTGCGCCTGGGCGAGCCTCGCATCCAGGACGTCTATGGCTGCAAGGCGTTGCTGCTCCGGCCGGACCTGCACATCGCCTGGCGCGGTGACAGCCCGCCAGACAACGCCGCCGCGCTTGCCGCTCGCGCGACGGGATGGGGAGAGATTGATCAGAGGTCGCACTGGGAAAGAAAGTAGCGACGGAGGTAGCCGATGGCATCCACCATGAGCGATGACTTGAAAATGAAATCCACTGAAGTTCATTGGCCACCAGAATTTTCGCCCGATGACGCCGTTTTGTTCGCTCACAATGAGGTTTTCATCCATGCGTCGACTGTAACCGTGTGGCAGCACATAGTTGAGGCGGAGAACTGGCCGCATTGGTACACGAACTCTGAAGACGTGCAGATCTTAGACGACCGCTCTGGTGTCTTGCGCGAAGGCGGCCGATTCCGATGGACTACCTTCGGCCTGGCCATCAAAAGCTGGGTATACGAGTTTCTCCCCAATAGCCGTATTGGTTGGTTCAGCGAGGCGGATGGCCTCGCTACCTTTCACACATGGCTTTTGATCGAGAAGCTGAACGGCTGCCAGGTCGTGACAGAAGAGGTGGTGAAGGGGGCCAACGCTGTTGCTTTTCGCGATTCAGACCCAGGCGCCATGCACAGAGCGCATGATCTCTGGATCAACAGCCTGAAACGCGTCTCGGAGTTCGACAATTCCCATTGAGGGGATAAAAGCGCTGAGTTCCGCGGTGAGAATTTCCGTTGGGGCTACCCAGGCAGCGGAAACGCATAGTCGCGAATCCCATGTTGTGGATTGGAACCGTACTTCATCGATCTTGATTTATGAGTACACGACCTAGAGCTGCGACGCCAAAGCGGCAGCCGCGTCTTTCCCGGTGACCACCGGCACAATCTCGAACTCGACCAAGTGCGACCATTCCGCGACCCAACGCTGCAGCAGTGTGACGTCGTCGCATTCCATCAATTGGAAGCAGCGCCCGACATCGGCCGTCACCCAGCTGTTCACGAAGGTCAGCCCCTCCGGCATCATCCGGCCCTTGTCGCGGAAATGGCGATAGACCGCCTTGACGTTCTGGTCCCGGAATTTCTCGATCACCATGAAGAGCACGCGACGTCTCCTTCGTTATGGCGGCGGTGACCGGTCCCAGTTCACGGGACCGCTGCCCGAGGCCGCCGCGGCGACGGCAGCGGCGAAGAAGTCCTCGACCTCGCGCACCGCCTCGACCGTCTCGTAGAGCGCGCCCGAGGCTTCGCGGATCCGGGCCTTCACCGCGTGACGATAATCCTCATCCTGCGCGACGCGAAGCGCCCGTTCCACATAGTCCTTGGTGTCGCGCGCGACCAGCTCGTCGACGCCCATGCGGCGATAGAGGCCGCTGGTGATGCGGCTGCGCATGAAAGGTCCCGGCCAGGTCACGATCGGCGCGCCGGTATGGAACAGGTCGAGGCTGGTCCGGCCGCCACCGAAATAGATCGGGTCGAGCAGGCAATCCACGACCGAGGCGAGGGCGGTGAATTCCTCCAGCGGGTAGCGGGGCAGGAAGATCATGCGCTGGAGCAGGGCCTCGTCGCCGCCGGCGATGCGCCGCCGCAACGGCTCCTGCCAGGCCGTGCTGTGGCCTTCGGCCAGCAGCAGCCACGCTGTCGGATCCCGTCGCAGGACCGCGCGCAGCATCGGGTCGAAGGCCGGGTGAAGTTTGAACAGGCTCATGGCGCAGAGATAGAGCCGCCCTGTCTCCGGCAGGCGGAGATCCTGGCGGCTGCGCGACGGCGGGTTGGGGATCATCGGCCGGTAGTGGATCGGTGGCGCTGCCAATCGGACCAGCGTCTCGCTGTATTGCGCTTGAGCGCCGGGCGGCTCCCAGACGGAAGAGGACATCCAGTAATCGGCATTGGGAATGCCGGTCGTATCGGGATGGCCCCAGCCGACGCATTGCACCGGCGCCAGGCGCGAGAACAGGAGGAAGTAGGTGAAGGGCGACATGCCGATGTCGGGATAATAGAGGATGTCGCAGGCCTGCTCCGCGATCGCCGTGCGCGCGCCGGCGAGGTCCGAGGGAATACGGACATCCTTGTCGGCAAGCACGCCGAACGCGGTATGGAAGGCGTTGTCCGGCGCGGGCGGCCGAAGCAGCACCAGCTCGAACCGCTCCCGGTCGAGACATTGCAGCAGGCCGAGCGTCACGAATCCCACGGTGTGGGCCGTGAGGTTGGTCGAGACCACGCCCAGCCGCAACCGGCTCCCCGGCTTCCAGGCGTCGAGATGCTTCGCCCGGGCACCGAGCGCGGGGCAGGCCGAAAGGTAGAGGGCCGTCAGCTGGCGCTGCAGCGCGAGGTCGTCATGGCCGTGATAAGCGAGGTTGAAGGCGACGCAGGTGCTGACCTCGCGCTCGGGATCGGCAAGCCGGGGATTGCGCTGCGCCAGGGCGGCAATGCGCTCGCCATAACGCGCCCGCAACCGGACGATCGCGGCGCTGCTCTCCATGATCGAGGGCATCAACGTCGCTCGCCGGAACTCGGTGCCCCAGTCGGGGCGCAGTTCCAGGGCGCGGGCATAGGCCGCATCGGCGGCTTCGTCCTCATCTTGGATGGCGAGGACATCGGCGAGTTGACGCTGCGCCATCGCGTCGTCGGGCATGCGCGCGGCGACATGGCGCCAGCAATCGGCGGCCTCCGTGAAGTCGCGGCGGTTGAAATACAATGTGGCCAGCATCCGTTCGCCGGCATTGTGGGCCGGGTCGAGCCGCAGCAATTGCTCCAGCGCCTCGATCGCGCGGCCCGACTGGCGCTGAGCCTCGCGCAACAGCGCCAGCTCGTACCAGCCCTGGGCGTCCTGCCCATGCCGGGCGAGATAGGATTCCAGGCGGGCGATCGCGGCGGCGCTGTCGCCGCTCTGGCGCAAGGCGCGCACGAGATTCATGAGCGTGCCGGCGTGATCGGGGTCGGCCCGGTGAGCGTCTTCGAGATAGGGCACGGCCTCCTCGAAACGCTCGCCCTGCGCCAGGATGGCGCCCAGATTGCGCTGGATCTCCAGATGATCGGGCTTGAGGCGGGCGGCCTCCCGCAAGGCCACCAGCGCCTGCGGCGGCTGGCGCAGCGCGGCATGGGCGACGCCCATGAGATGCCAGGCTTCGACATCCTGCGGCTGGGCCGTTACCAGCGCCCGGCAGATGGCGAGGGTCTCCTCGGGCCGGCCGGCCTTCAGCCGGTCGACCGCCGCGGTCAGATTGTTGACGGCCGGTTCGTCCCCCATGGGAAGGCAGGATAGGCCGGTCACCCTAGGGACGGGTTAATCCGACCGGCCTTGCTCCCGATTCTTCCCGGTTCAGCCGTTCCAGAGCTTCTCGCGCTTGAGCTCGTCCATGGCGATGACCGCCGACTGGCGGATGATCTCCACCAGATCGTCGACCTGGGCCTTGGTCATGGTCAGAGGCGGCGACATCACGTTGAGATGGCCGATCGGCCGGATGATGGCGCCCCGTTCCTGGGCCAGCCGGGAGATGCGGCTGCCGATCGCGGCCTCGTGCGGCAGCAGTTCCTTGGTCTTCTGGTTGGCGACGAACTCGACGCAGAGCATGAAATGGCTGCCCCGGACGTCGCCCACGATCGGCAGGTCGTAGAGGCTCTCCAGCCGCTTCTGGAAATAGGGCCCGACCTCGCGCACATGGCCGCAGATATCCTCGCG
This sequence comes from Hypericibacter sp., assembly GCF_050729195.1. Classification (NCBI taxonomy): domain Bacteria; kingdom Pseudomonadati; phylum Pseudomonadota; class Alphaproteobacteria; order Rhodospirillales; family Dongiaceae; genus Hypericibacter; species Hypericibacter sp. Next base: position 1,125 of record NZ_JBOHKS010000210.1, on the reverse strand, counting down.
CTCCATGATCTCGATGTTCTTGAGCCCCGCCGCGCAGGCGATCGGGTGGCCGGAATAGGTGAAGCCGTTGGTGAGCATCGCGCCCTTCTCCTGGGGCACGCTGATCACGTCATACATCTCGTCCGACAGCAGGATGGCGCCCAGCGGCTGATAGCCGGAGGTGATGCCCTTGGCCGAGGTGATGATGTCCGGCTGAAAATCGAAATGATCCTTCGAGGCAAAGAAATGGCCGAGGCGGCCGAAGGCCGTCACCACCTCGTCGGAGATGTACATGACCTCGTATTTCTCGCAGACCGCCTTGGCGCGCTTGTGATAGCCCGGCGGCGGCACGATCACCCCACCGGCGCCCATGATCGGCTCGGCGAAGAACATGGCGACATTCTCCGGCCCCAGCTCGAGGATCTTGTTCTCGATATCGGCGATGCACTGGTCGCCATATTCCGCGACCGTCATGCCGTCCGGCCGGCGATAGGGATTGGGGCAGGGGATGTGATGGACCATGTCGTCGATCGTATCGAAGCCGATCTTGTCGAACCCCACGCCGGTGATGGTCGCGGTCAGCAGGGTCGAACCGTGATAGCCGTCGACGCGCGCGATGATCTTCTTCTTCGATTTCTTGCCGAGGCGATTGAAGTAGAAGGCGACGAGGCGCGCCGCGCTGTCGTTCGATTCCGAGCCGCCGGTCGTGTAGAAGACGTGGTTGAGCGGACCCGGCGCCAGCTGCGCCAGCTTCGCCGCCAGCTCGGCCGCGGGCGGCGTCGTCAGATGGGTGAAGGTCGAGTAGTAGCAGATGCGCCGCGCCTGCTCGGCCAGCGCCTGCGCCATCTCCTCGCGGCCATAGCCGATATTGACGCACCAGAGGCCGCCGATGCCGTCGATATAGCGCTTGCCGTCGGCATCGAACACATAGATGCCGTCGCCCTCGGCGATGACGTCCGAGCCGGTCTCCTTGAAGGTGGAAAAGTCGGTCCAGGGATGGATGTAGTGATCCCGGTCCATCTGCCAGAGCGCCTTGCCGTCATATTTCATGTTCTTCATGGGTATCTCCCAGGGCTGCGATCCATTGCAAAGAAATCACGCCCCCTCCCCTTGCGGGAGGGGGTAGGGGGAGGGGTGCGGCTGCGG
>NZ_JBOHKS010000209.1:0-3590 GCF_050729195.1 Hypericibacter sp. | reverse complement strand
GGACGCCAACCGGCCGTTGCTGCGTGGCCTGCTCGCGGAGCTGGGCTTCGAGGTGAACGATCTGGGCATCATCCCGGACGATCCGATCGCGCTCGATCGCCGCCTGTCCGATGCGGCCCACAGCCATGATTTCATCGTCACCTCGGGCGGCATGTCGGTCGGCGCGGAAGACTATATGCGCCCCGTGATCCTGCAGCGCGGCGCCCTCGAGATGTGGCGCCTGGCGATCAAACCGGGGAAGCCGGTCGGCTTCGGCGATATCGACACCTGTCCGATCCTGGCCCTGCCCGGCAATCCGGTGGCGGTGCTGGTGACGTTCCTGATGTTCGGCCGGCCCATCCTGCTGCGTTTCGCAGGCGCTGGCGACGAGGCGCTGCCGGTGCTGCGGGTGGCCGCCGGCTTCGACATCAAGAAGAAATCCGGCCGGCGCGATTTCCTGTTCGCCACTCTGGCCCACGATGACGCCGGCCTCAGTGTCGCGACGCCCACGCCAAAGCAGGGGGCGGCCATGCTCTCGCCGCTCGTGCAGATGCAGGGCTTCATCACGCTCGAGGAAGAGCGCGATCAGGTGCGGCGGGGCGATCTCGTCGACTTCATTCCGCTGGGATTCTGGGCGGATTGACGTCGCCGTTCTCTTCCGTCAACTGATCAAGAAGGCGTGACCGGTCGTCGGTGCCTTCCTCGGCAGCGGAGCTCAGACCTCTAACGCTCGCATGCTTGCCCGTCGTATCTCCTGTCAAAGCATGAGCTTGGTAACCGGACGATGTCGCCTTGCGAAGGCCGCGCCTCGTCGCTCTCGCCTTATCACAACTTCGTTATAGTTCAACGAATATAACCACTTGCCACCATATGACGCGTATCTTCCAGCGCGATCGATCGCGCGGCCTTCAAGGGTGGTGACCCCCTCCGATGTATTTCGTTCTCTGCTATCTCGCGGGCGCCCTGACGATCATCAGCCCCTGCATTCTTCCCGTCCTGCCCTTCGTGTTCGCGAACGGCGCGCGGCCGTTCCTGCGCAACGGTTTGCCGCTGTTCGCGGGATTGGCCGTGACCTTCGCGCTGGTCGCGTCGGCGGCGACGCTGGGCGGCGGCTGGGTCGCGCATGCCAATCAGTATGGCCGCTGGATCGCGCTCGCGGTGCTGGCGCTGTTCGGGCTGGTGCTGCTCTCGAGCGGATTGGCCGACCGGCTGATGCAGCCGCTGGTGCGGCAGGGCGAGAAGCTGCTCGCGGTCTCGGATTCGACCTCGGGCCGCGGAATGTTGCGCTCCTTCATCCTCGGCATCGCCACGGGCCTGCTCTGGGCGCCTTGCGCGGGCCCGGTGCTGGGGTTGGTCCTCACCGGCGCCGCGCTCAACGGCGCGAGTTTCGGAACGGCGCTGCTGTTGTTCGCCTATGCGGCCGGCGCCGCCACGTCGCTCGCGGTCGCCCTGCTGGCGGGCAGTCGGATCTTCGCCCTTCTGAAACGGTCATTGGGTGCCGATCGATGGATCCGGCGCGCGCTCGGCGTCGCGGTGTTGATCGGCGTGGCCGCCATCGCGACCGGGACCGACAGGGGTATCCTGACGCAGCTCTCGGCAGCGAACACCGGGGCCGTCGAGCAATGGCTGCTCGATCGGCTGCAGCCGATGGCGACGCCGGCCGCGATGACAGGGCCGACGGTCATGACCGGCGCGCCCGCCATGACGGGCACGGCGCCGGCTGTGGCCCCCGCCATGACGGGTTCGACCGGCATGACGGGCACGGTCGCGGGATCGACGGCAGCCCCGCTGCCCGATAGCCTGCTCGATTTCAAAGGTGCGGTCGCCTGGCTGAATTCGCCGCCGCTCGACGCGGCCGCGCTCAAGGGCAAGGTCGTCGTCGTCGATTTCTGGACCTATTCCTGCATCAACTGCCTGCGCTCGATTCCCTACACGCTGGCTTGGGCGAAGAAATACCAGGACCAGGGGCTGGTCGTGATCGGCGTCCATGCGCCGGAATTCGCCTTCGAGCGCAACGAGCAGAATGTGGAACAGGCGGTCCATGATCTGGGGATCACCTATCCCGTCGCCATCGACAACGATTATGCGATCTGGCGGGCTTTCGATAACCAGTATTGGCCGGCGCATTACTTCTTCGACGCGACCGGCAAGCTGCGTTACCACCATTTCGGCGAAGGAAAATACGACCAGTCGGAAGGCGTGATCCAAGGCCTCCTGGCCGAGCGTAACGGCACGCCCGCCCCGACGGGCCTGGTCCAGGTCAGCGCCAGCGGCGCCCAGGCCGCCGCCGATGAAGCCGATCTGCAATCGCCGGAAACCTATGTCGGCTATCGGCGGGCCGATCTTCAGCAGTTCGTTTCCGCCGGCGGCTTCGCCCAGGATCAGGCCAAGTCCTACACCGCGCCGGCCGACCTCGGTTTGAACGACTGGGCGCTGGTGGGCAACTGGACTGCGATGCCGGAGCAATCCACGCTGGACCAGCCCTCGGGCGCGATCCTCTTCAAGTTCCACGCCCGCGACCTCCATCTCGTGCTGGGACCGGCCACGGCCGGCAAGCCGATCCGCTTTCGCGTGACGCTCGATGGCGCGGCGCCTGGCGCCGATCACGGCATGGATGTCGATGCCGACGGCATGGGAACCGTCACGAGCCAGCGGCTCTATCAGCTGGTGCGGCAGCAGCAGGGCGTGCGCGACCGGCTCTTCAAGATCGAGTTCCTGGATCCCGGCGTTCAGGCTTTCTCATTCACCTTCGGCTGACCGGCAAGGAGCGAAGCATGGCTTCCGTCATTAAGGAGATGTCGATGCGTCCGGCCTTCACGCGGCGCCTGTTCCTCGCGGGAGGATCGCTCTCGATCGTCGCCCTCACCTTATTATGGTCGTTGCTGGAGCGGAGCGCTGCCGATACCGCGAGCCAGGCGGTACTGATCGTTCCCTTCGGCAATGATGGCCAGGGGCAGACCCCGGTCATGGAGTCGAAGGTCGTGAAGACCACCGAGGAATGGCAGAAGCAGCTCTCGCCCGCCGCCTATGACGTGACCCGTGAGGCCGGAACCGAGGCGCCTTTCTCGGGCGAGAACCTCAACGTCCACGACAACGGTATCTTCCGCTGCATCTGCTGCGACAATGCCTTGTTCAGCTCGGCGACGAAGTTCGATTCCGGCACCGGCTGGCCGAGCTTCTGGCAGCCCATCGCCAAGGAAAATGTGGTCGAGACGCAAGACACCAGCTTCGGCATGACGCGAGTCGCGGTAACCTGCACGCTTTGCGACGCGCATCTCGGCCATGTCTTCGACGATGGCCCGGCGCCGACCGGCCTTCGCTACTGCATGAATTCGGTCGCGCTGCGCTTTGCGCCGATCGCGTGACCCGGCCCATTCGAACAGAGGAGAATCCGCCATGAACCGTACCCTGAAGATCGCCGGCGGCTGTGCCGTGCTGCTGCTGGGTCTGGCAACCAGCCAGATCGTGACTCATGCGACCGCGGGCGTGCCGATTCCCGATCCGGCCGTCGATGCGCCCCTGGCGTCGTCGCCTGGCAAGCAGACGGCGGTCCTTGCCGGCGGCTGCTTCTGGGGGATGCAGCTCGTGTTCGAGCATCTCAAGGGCGTCGA
>NZ_JBOHKS010000208.1:0-32568 GCF_050729195.1 Hypericibacter sp. | reverse complement strand
CGCGCCGCCATCCGGGCTTGTGGCCCGGATGGCGGTACCGGTTGAAGCGTGACGGTCAAGACCACCCCGGCTCAGCGAGATTTCGCTGACGGGCTTACTGGGTCTTCACCTCGGCCATCTTCTTGGACAGCTCGTCGAGCTGGGCGTCGATCGCCGCCAGCTGCTGCTTCTTGTCGGATTCCGAGAGATTGGCGTCCTGCTCGATCTTCATACGATCCTTGAACAGCGAGACTTGGCGGACCGGCAGGAGCTGGTCGTTGCTGGAAGCCAGGAATCCACCCCAACCGCCCAGCGCGTCCAGGATTTGCTTCTGACGGGCTTGGTCGGGACCGGGCTGGCCATAGGACAGCAGGAACGCCTTGATCTTCTCCTTGGCCTGCGGATCGAGGTCCGTGCGCCAGACCAGCGGATCGGCCGGGATCAAGGGCGAGCGCCAGATCTCGCGAATGAGCTTCGCCTTGTCCGGATTGGCCTTCTGGAACTTGGCGAGATCTTCCGTGTTGTTGGTGGCGATGTCGACCTGGCGGTTGGCGACCGCCATCAGATTGGTTTCATGGTTGGCGTTGACCGAGCTCACGAAGAAGGTGCGGACGTCGATGTTGTTCTTGGCGAAGGCGTAGTAGCCCGGCATCAGAAAGCCCGAGGTCGAGTTCGGATCGCCATTGCCGAGGGTGAGCTTGCCCGGCTGGTTGATCACATCCTGCAGCGACTTGATGTTGCTGGCCGTATTGGCGATCAGGATCGAGTAATAGCCGCGCGAGCCGTCGGCATAGATTTTCTGCGCGAAGACTTCGCCATTGGCGCGATCGACCGCCTGGATGGCCGACGCGTTGCCGTACCAGGCGACCTGGACCTTGTTGAAGCGCATGGCTTCGATCACGCCCGCATAGTCTGTCGCATAGAAGGCCTTCACCTTCATGCCCGTCGCCTTCTCCATATCGGCGAGGAGCGGTTCCCATTGCGACTTGAGGGCTTGGGTCGATTCGGTCGAAATGATCCCGAAATTGATCTCCTTCGGCATTTCGGCCTGGGCGGCGGTGGCGCCAAGCGCCAAGGCTGCCATACCTGCGAGAAATACACGGCGTAGCATCGAAAACCTCTCCTTCATTGACAGGTGGACGTCGAGATAGGCGGATCGGAGCCGCGAGAGCCGGCGTTTAAGAGCCGACGACGGCGGCAGCGGCTGTGGCGAGGCGCAGCGGCTTGCGGCGCGGACGAGCCGCCGGCGGCGCTGCCTCGAGTTCGCTGCCATAGACTTCGGCCAGCAAAGAAGAGGTGACGGCCTCGCTGGGGCCGTCGAACAGGATGCGGCCTTCCTTGAGCGCGACAATGCGCGGACAGTAGCGGGTGGCCATGTCCACCTGGTGGAGCGAGACGACCACGGTCATGCCGTCGCTTTCATTGACCTCGCGCAGGAGCTCCATCACCCGCCGCGCCGATTCCGGATCCAGCGAGGCGATCGGCTCATCCGCCAGCAGGGTCTTCGCCCCCTGGATCAGGACCCGGGCGATCGCGGCCCGCTGTTGCTGGCCGCCCGACAGGGTCGAGGCGCGCTGATAGGCCTGCTCCTGGATGCCGACACGGGCCAGCGCCTGCAGCGCCGCCTCGCGCTCGGCCTGGGTGAACCAGCTCATCAGGCTGCGCCAGAGAGGCGTGCGCGCCAGCCCGCCGACACAGACATTGGTCAGCACCGGCAGGCGCTCCACCAGATTGAATTGCTGAAAGACGAAGCCGATCGAGGCCCGCTGCCGGCGGATATCGCGGGCGATCCGCCCATCGCGCTGGACCACCCGGCCATCGACATGAATGGCGCCGGCATCGCGGTCGCCCGAGGCCAGGCCGGCGATATGGCGCAGCAAGGTCGATTTTCCCGAACCCGACGCGCCGATCAGCCCGACCATCTCGCCGGGCTCGATCGCCAGCGAGACGGACTGCAGGGCCCGCCGGCCACTGCCGAAAGTCTTGCTAAGCCCGTCGATCTTGATCGATGACATGGATGCACGCCCCCCGAGAGTCGTCTAGACATTAGGGGGTAGCCGAGACTCCCGTTTCGCAGTTCGATGAAGCTTCGATGACAACCCACAGCCCTGCTAATTCCACTGACTCCAACGCGCCCGCGCGCTACGCGATCTATTGGGCGCCCGCGAAGGACTCCAATCTGGCGCGGCTCGGTCGAGCCTGGCTGGGGCGCGATGCCGATCCCGACGGCAGCGAGGATCTGCCGCCGCGGCCGGCGATTGCCGGATACTCTTCGGATGAACTGCAAGCACTGACGGCGGAACCACGGCGCTACGCCCTCCACGCAACCCTGAAGCCACCCTTCGCCTTGGCGAACGGCCGCCATGTCGACGAGCTGCAGCGCGACCTCGCGCGCTTCGCCGCGCGCCAGCCGTCCCTCTTGATGCCGCGCCTGCAGCTCGCGCCCATCGGCCGCCGGTTCCTCGCGCTGATTCCATCGACCCCCTGCCCGGCTCTCGATAGTTTGGCCGCGGACTGCGTGACGAGCTTCGATTCCTATCGCCGCCCGGCTTCGGCAACCGAGTTGTCTCGGCGGCGTGCGACCGGACTCGACGACATCGAGGACGCGCATCTGCGGCGTTGGGGATATCCTTATGTGCTGGATCGGTTCCGCTTCCATGTGACTTTGAGCGGGCCGCTCGACGAGGCCGCGCTGGATCGACTGCAACCGAATCTCGCGACGCTGTTCGCGTCCGCTACCGCAGCGCCGACTCCAATCACCGATATCGCGCTGTTCGTCGAGCCGGCGTTGGGCGAACCGTTCATGCTTGCGGCGCGATTTCCTGTCGGTGGCGGCAAATCGGATCCGGAGTCTCCGACTCACGGGTAGCGATCCCTTCATCGGCGTCGCTTGTCGCCACGCCAACAACATTTTTTCGTTTCCGAAAATCCAACGCCGAATGCCCGCGCTCGCACGCGAAATTCATCACTCGGCTGTGTCGATCGCAGGAATATTTACCGTATTCCTTTAGGCATCTTTACTTAACCGACTACGGCGGTAACATCTGTTTACAACCCATATTGATTGATTGATCAGGCTTGTTTCACTTTTCATAGTGCATTTTTATAAGCGGACAGAATTACCACCGCTTTTTTTGTGACTCACAGGTAAACGCCATTGCAAGCGCGCCACCGTGTTTGCTAAACATGTGTCACTTCGCGCATCGATGTGATGGCATCTCCATGACAAGGTGGAATGTCAAGCGAGTTCGGAATTAACCGACGCAACCGCCATTGGCTCGGCGGGGCGAAGCGTAGAGGTGAATTACCCGGTAGCCAGGAGATAAGCCGGAGATGGCCCTGACGTTGTTACCCGGCACAAGGGTTCGCCTCGACCCCGAGCAGATCACGAAAATCGACATCTGTTGTGCCGATACGGCACGCGTCGAAGTTCGTATCTTCCTCCGCGATGAAGCCACCCACCATTATTTCGAGTTTGCCAGCAAAGCCGCCGCGGTCGACTTCTATCGCCAGGTCTGGCAGCTGCGCAGCGGCGAGCATCTCGCGGATCGCGAGATCGAGAGCCTGATGGTTAACAACGGCGCCGAGCTGGCTTAAAGGCCTTCGGCGGCGTCAGAGCTCGGCCCGATCGAACTGCGGCATCTCCGCCATCCGGCGCAGTCCCTCCAGATCCAGCACCTGAAGCGTCTTGTTGTGCAGGACGACCAGACGGCGCTCCCGCAACTGCCGCAGGATCCGGTTGATATGGACCGGCGTCAGGCCCAGAGCATCGCCAATCATTTCCTGCGTCAATGGCAAGGCCAGCGTGTCGCTGCCCATGGCATGCTGACGGTGACGCAGCCGCAGATAGATCTGCAGCAGGAAATGGGCGACGCGCTCCATGCCTGAACGCCCGCCGACATTGGTCAGGTGGTCGTGTGTCCGCACCACATCCTGGGACATCATGCCGATCATCTTCAAACCCAGGACCGGGTGACGCTCCAGGAGCTCCGGAAACGCCTTGCGCGGAAAAACGCAGACGGAGACGTCCGTGATGCACTCGGCGCTGTGAAGCATCGGATCGTCGAGCTTCGGCTGATAGCCCAGGAACGCGCCCGGGAGCTCGATCTGCAGCACCTGGCGCCGGCCGGATTCCAGAATCCGGTAAAGCGCGACCCAGCCGCCCAGCAGATTATAGATCTCATTAAGCCGCTCGCCCGTCCGATAGAGATGGGAATGGGCGGGAAGGATCCGGTCGCAGCTCTTGAACTCCTCAAGGATTTCCAATTGGTCATGACGCAACGCGCCACAGAGCGTGGCTTCGCGGATGGCGCAGTTTCGGCAATCCTTCGGTATGGACGGCGGTTCGTTATGACTCTTCCACATGGTCTTCCGGTCCCCCGTGGACCCCAGACCTGAACGGACGACTATCCCCGCAAGACAGTTTCCGCTTGGCCAATGAACTGGTTGCACTCGCTGACGACCCAGGGCCAAAGACGGTGTCAGCGCGAAATGAACACGCTACCTGAACAAGAATTTAGATTGGATGTTCCCCTCCCCACTAAGCGTAAGAAATGTTGTCCTGTTTTCCGATACTGACCCATCGGCCGCAACACTTCGTCCAAATAATGCCTCAGGAGTTTTATCCTAGCAAGTGTGCTATATTCAACATTCCGCGATGTCTATGGCTTCTATTTCATTTGCCACTGCGAATTGGGGCAAACAGCGATAGGAGACGTAGGAAGTTTAATGGGTTATGTCGTTAGGTCAGGCTCATACTGTTTCTACCGTTTCAGGTGCCAAAATGCGGCCTGAAAGAAATTCGAAATAAACAAAAGGCGGGATGGGGCATCGCATGAGGTTCGTTCGGATCCTGGCTTTCGCGCTCCTCTTGGGCGCGGCGATGAACGGGCATGCCCGGGCGGCGGCCGACATGACATTGGCGCGCCTTTCCTATGGCAGCGGCTGGGACGCCCTGCCCGCCATCGTCGGGATCGAGCGTGGCTTCTTTGCCGAACAGAAGATCATCGTCAGCGGGCTGGCGGTGAGCTCGCCGACCGCCGTCATCCAGTCCCTGGCCGTCGGCACGACGGATTTCGCCCTTGTGCCTCAGCGCGTTATGCTGGTCATGGTGGCCGCCAAGGCCCCGATCAAGGTGATCGCCGAGGGGGGGTGGGGCACCGAGATGGAGCTGGTCGCCCGTGCCGACACCGCCATCAAGACGGTCGCCGATCTCAAGGGAAAGACAGTCGCCGTGGTGCAGGGCTCCGAAGCGCTTCCGGTTCTGGTCCGGCTCCTCAACCAAGCCAAACTGAAGCCAACGGACGTCAAGATCGCCAGCATCACGGCCGACCAGCTGCTGAAATCACTGGCCGACAAACAGGCGGACGCCGTCTTCGAGACCCGACATTTCACGGTGCCGCTGGTGGATAAGAAGCAGGGCACGGTCATCCTGGATGCCGCCGGCGTCACCAAGGCGATCGGCTCGATCGGCGCCATACCGCTTGTGGCGCGCAATGACGTGATCACCAAGGACCCCGACCTGACTCAGCGCTTCGTCAATGCCTGGGTCAAATCGGTCGCCTATATCCATCAGGATCCGGTCGACGCGGCCCGGATCCTCCAGATCTTTTTCCACCGCCAGGGCGTCGTCATCTCGCCGGAGATGGCCCAGGCCTGGGTCAAGATGATCCGGTATGACCAGTATTCCTGGTCGGCCGCGGCGGTCACCGACGCCGAATATAACGGCTGGGCGCTCAATGCCGACAAAGTGCTGAAGGTCGCACCGAAGATGACCGGCTATGTCGAGAACAAGTTCTCCGACGCGGCGGCCAAGGCCCTGCAGTAGAGGCCCCAGCCAGCAGCCCAGACGATCGGCGCCTCAGTCGAACAGGCCGAAGGTGATCGGCAGGCTGATCGTGAAGGCGAAGTCGGGCGAATCGTTGGTCAGGCCGGCTGACGCATTGAAGGTGAGCGTCGTGCCAGGCGCCACGCCGACGGATGTCCCCAGGATCAACCGGGCGTCGTTCAGGTCCGAGTTGGGAACCTTGTTGCCGTTCTGCGTCGTCGAGCTGATCAGCTGATCGTCGAACGAAAGGTTCATCGAGACCAGCTCGCTCAGCGCGATATTGATACCGCCGAACCACTCATAGGTGTCGCCGGGATCGATATTGCCCGACGCCCCCTCGTTCTCGGATAAATTTGCCGTGTAGCTGAAGCCGCCGAAGAAGACCACGGGATCGACGCGCCAGACCAACGTGAAACCGCCGCCGACGCCATAGAAGCCACTGCCCGTCGGGGGCCGCTTAAGGACGGTCCGGTTGTTGCCTATATCCTTCGTCCCGATATCGAAGGCGCTCTCGCCGGTCGGGAAACGTGCCGTCGTACGCAGGATGACATCCGGAATCAAAGAACCATCGCCGATGATCGGCTGATAGGAAACGGTGCCCTGCACATCGCCGAGGCCGGTGCCCTGGTCCTGAAACTCCTGCTGGGTGTTGGTGCCGATGCCGAAGGTCGTGCTGTCCTTACGATAGAGATAGGGCACCCGGGCTTCGACCTGCACCCGATCGATCAAACCATAGCGCGCCGTCGCCGCCGCCGTGACGATATTGCGGTTCAATGAATCGACCCGGACATTGCCGATCACGATCGCATCGAAGATCGTGAAACCGTTGATCGCCACATTGTTGTTCGAATAGTAGTCGTATTCGATGCTTGGCTCGAGCTGCAGGACACCGGCCGGCAACAGCACGCCGCCACGCTCCACCAGCAACTGCTCCGGCGGCTTCTCGGACTGTGGCCGATCCCCTTCGGCGGTCCCTCCGGGTGCTACCGGCTGGGTGCCCCCGGGAGCTGGCTCCGTACCGGTGGGCGGCGGTGTCTCGCCGGTATCTGGCGGAACCGGGACCACCTCGTCGGTATGAATATAACCTGGCGCGCTATTGCCAATGCTGGGCGTCGCCATCGTCGCGGGAAGAACCAGGATCGCTCCGCCTTGAGCCTGGCGCTGCAACTCCTCGAGCTGGGTCTGCTGATCCTGAAGCGCCTTGGCCTGTTCGGCGAGAATCCGCGACTGCTCTTCGAGCTTCTTCGCTTGCTCTTCGATCATCTTCTGCTGGCGCTGCAGCATGACCGAGATATCTTTGTTCGATGTCCCGGTATCGTTCGCGCTGCCAGTATCGGCGGATGGCTGTTGTTGCTGGGCCAGCGCCGGCGCCACGAACGCCAGCCAGATCGCGATCGACGTGGCCGCGGTCAACGCGCTCCAGCGCCGTCGGCCATTTGTCGGCGTACCGACATCGCCGAGCCCCGCCTGCGGCGAGCCCCTGCCGAGAAGTCCGGAAGAATGCCGTGCCATGCCTTGCACCGCCCATCCTGTTTCGATGGGTGCCTCTGAGGGCCGGTCAAGATCCGGGGAGAGATCCCCCTGAAAATCCCCTAGGTCGCGCCAGGACGACAGACAACTTTCCCTCCCGAGGCCGAACTCCCAGCTTCGGGTTGCCGCACGCCGCCTGAAAAAAGACATCTCGGTCAAGATCCCCCTCCGAATTGCGGGAGCATCCGGGAGGGCTCTGGCCGTTGTCCTGCACCAGTCAAAGCGCCCGCCAGCACGGCCCGACCCCGCCCAGTCAGTTGTGGAACGCACCGTTCAATAGGTTCTGGATGGTCGGTATGCTTGCGGCGTTCGCCACGTCGATGATCGCCACCTGAACGAACAGGTTTTGATTGATGACGTTGAAATTGCTGTGATCGAGGTTCGCGATCTGGAACACGCCACTGGCGCCGTTGAAGCTCCCAACCGCGGTCTGGATGTTCACCATCCCGTTGCTCTGCGTGACCGTCGGGTCGGGCGCACCGGTGACGCCATTGGCGCCCGTACCAGGATCCGCCAGATGCTCGATGGTGCCGCCGAAGACGACATTGAAGGCCAGGCCGCCGAAGCCGCCGCGCAGGTCGCCCATCTCCTGGTCGTTCAAGGGTTTCGCCCAGGCCGCCATCTGAGTCAACGTCGCCAGCGAGTTCGCTTCCAGCTCTCCGGCGCTCGCCGGCACCGTCGCCGCCGACAGGAGAGCCAATCCGAGAAACCACGCCAATTTCCGCGACATCCCAACCTCCCCGTCATTCCTGTGCTTAAAACTCCGTCGGCGCTCGTGTGATCGCCGGCGTAAATTTATCGATCAAGGGCAGCACGCCCTGGGCCGGCGCGCTCAAGGAGCCGTCGGCAGAGAAATCGTTCCGTCCAGCGATCTTGTCGCTGACCATCACCAGGATCACGCCATCCCACTCCTTCTGGAATCGGTCGAGCGGACGCGAACGATTTCCGAAGGCGGGATCGGCAATATAGACCTGCCCCTGATAGAGGCCCTTCAGCACCACGAAATGCTTGTAGCCGCGCACCGTGATGAGGGTGAGAACCGGCACTTTCAGCTTGGCCAGCTTCTCCGCCGTGTCGAGCTTGAACCCGCCGGCGACAAAGCCCAGCGATTCGCCGAAATGCTTGAGCTCGAGCATCGAGAACCCGTAGGCATTGATCTTCTTCTTCTGGTCGTCGGTGCTCTTGGAGAAGATCTGCTCGATGATCTCCTTCTCGCTGACCTGCATGCCGTAATAGTACTTCAGCAAGGTGGCCAACGCGGCCGCGCCGCAGCTCACGTCATAGCCCTGCCGGACGACCTGCTTGAAGCGAAGTCCGAAATAACTCGTGACCGGCGCCTGGATCGTGGTGTTGCCCGGCAAGGAAATGATGTCGGCCGCGCGGGCGGGAGAGCCCGCAATCGCGGCTCCCAGCAGCAACGCGGACATCAACAGAACCTGGCGCGCGACCTTCATGGCGCAACCGGCGTCGTGACCGACACCGCGACCGCCTGGGTCACACGATTCATATCACCGGTGACCTGGCTGATCTGGGCAATGCCGGAGAAATCGTTGAATGAGTTGGAAAGGGTGTTATGCCCGGCATCCAGCGTGCCATCATCCGTACGGTGATTGTCGGCTTCGGTTCCGATCTGGCCGAGCTGCGCATCACCCACCTGAATCGCGTCGGGACCGACATTGAGGCCGATCCCGATCGCCACGATGGTGAGCTGCTGGTTCAGATTGCCGGTCGTCTGGTTGATCCCGACGATTCCGCTGCCATTGTTGAAGCTGTTGTCGATGGTGACGCTGGTGTTTCCAGCGTTCAGGACCTGGAGCGAGTTGTTTCTCAGTTCCTGGCTCGCATTGACATTGATCTGCACGTCGCCCAACCCGCCGTCGGCCATGGCGATGGCGATCGACCGGATATTGGCCTGGTTGTTCATATTGCCCGCCTCCTGATTGACACTCAGGACGCCGGTCAGAAAGTTTCCACTGCCGATGAAGTCGACGGATCGGTTGCCGCCCTGATCGATGATGCTGTTGCCGACAAGGCTCTGGACCGCGTCGATATTGACCGCGGCGATTGCGGCGTTGTCATCGGTCAGCGTCACCACCCCGTCCGTGCCGGCGGGCAAGGTGACGAGAACGCCCGCTTCCGGGCTCATGAATATGGTCGCGACCGGATCGGCGGCCATGCCATCGGGAACCCCTTCGATCAGGGCCACCGCGACAACCGCAGAAAAGAAAGCCAATCGCATCATTCCCGACCCCGTAGCTCAGCAAGAAAGAGCGAAACGAATGTCCAGGCGATCGTGAGACGCACTCAGAAACGAAGGGAAAGTGGCGGGAGGAGGAAGAGCCGGTTGGCTTCCCTCCTCCGCCAGTCAGAATTACGGAGCCGCTGACGTCAGAATCGCACCGGACGCAACAGCCGCAAGGCTCACAACGTTGCCCTGATTGTTCATGTTGCCGGAGGACTGGTTGACGCTGACGATGCCGACGTTGTTGTTGATGGAGTCGGTGATCGTATCGTGCTTCACCGTCTCGACTTCCGTCACGGTGTTGCCCGAATTGGCCTGGCCAAGATCGGTCTCCGACAATGCCACCAGCGCACCGAGGCCGATCGCAATCGCGACCCCGTTGTTCTGGTTGTTCATGTTACCGGCGTTCTGGTTGACGTTGATGATGCCGGTATTGCTGTTGATCGAACCCGTGATCGTCGCTGCCTTGTCGGTCTGGAAGTTGGCCGCACTCGGATCAGCCTTGATCTCGTCGAAGGTCAGCAGATTGCCTTCGGTGTCGCGAATGAGCTCGAAGTCCTGGGACGTATTGCCCGTGTTCGACTGGTCGCCGCCAGCCTGCGCATTCGCGAAGGACGGCAGATCGGTGACCCCGGCCACGGACACGGCGTTGCCCTGGTTCGTCATGTTGCCGACGTCCTGGTTGACTCCGAAGACGCCGGTATTCTCGTTGATCGAACCCGTTTCGGAATCGCCGATGACCGCCGACAGGTTCATGTTGTAGTCCGTGACGCCGGGCGAATGATCGGAAGCCGGTGCGCCATTTTCGTCGAGATTCACGTCCTGACCATCGACCGTATTGTTGGCATTGGTGATGTTCAGCAACGCATTGGCTTCGGCCGCCGCTTTGATGTCGTTGTTCGTGAACGCCGACGCGACGACGATGCTGATCGTCTTGTTGATCGTGATCTGCTCCGTCACCGTGATGTCTTTCGTCTTGTTGATGGTGGCGGTCACATTCACGTCAGCGGACGCAGGCAGGCTCGCAGCGAGCAGGACCATGGCCAAAGCCGATCCAGCGGTCGCATAGAGAGATTTCTTCATGACATGTCTCCTTTTCCGCTTGCCGGCTTATTGGCCAATGCCAACACCGCCGCCCGCATCGATAAAGCTGAGCGAGAAGGTGTTGGATTGGTTGGCCATGTTGCCCGCGGCCTGATTGACGCCACCGACGCCGGTATTGCCATTCAGGGACCCCGTCATCGACGCGAGCTTGACGACGCCCGCTTCGAGAACGCCCGCGGTACCATCTTCACCATTGCCGCCATTGTTGTCCGTGTTGACCTGGCCCAAGGCGGCCTCGGAGATCGCGACGCCCGCCAGATCGACAGCAACCGCCAGTGCCTCGGAGTTGGACTGGTTGTTCATGTTGCCAGCATTCTGGTTGACATTGACGATGCCGATATTGTCGTTGATGGACCCATCGATCGACGCGGATTCATTGTAGGTGCCGGTGAAGAAATCGGTTTCCGGATTCGGATGCTCAGCCTCGAACACATGGTTGTTGGTGTTGATCTGCTGAGTCTCTGCCTGAGAATTGAGGACGACACGCTGCTGATTGGCGTTACCCGTATTGGAGGGTGTGGAAACGGCGAGCGAAACCTGGTTGCCCTGGTTCGCCATATTGCCGACGTCTTGGTTGACGTTGACGATGCCGGTATTGGTATTGATCGAGGTGTCGATCGACGCGGTCCGGCGGATGCCGAAGTTCGTGATCTCATCCTCCGGAATCTCCGTCGGCTCGCTGAGAACGTTGCCGAGCTGAAGAACCGTGTGAGTCGCCGTGTTGTGGTCGATCGTCTGGTTGACGATGGCGTCCGCTTCGGCCGCTGACCGATAGGCCACGCTCGTGTCGACGCTGATGAGCACCGTCTTCAGGATCGTGATGTTCTCGGTGATGGTGACGTCCTTGGTCTTATTGACTGTGACCGTGACGTCCACGTCCGCTGACGCCGGCATGCTGTATGACAGCAACACCAGAGCAAGCGCCGAGCCGGCAGTCGCGAGAAGAGCTTTTTTCATGGCCGGTTCTCCTTCCTATGGTGCGCCAGGTGCGCTGCCGCTGCCGATCACGACCACCGCCGCCGAGACGTTGTTGGCCTGGTTCGACATGTTGCCAGCCGCCTGATTGACGTTGACGACGCCGATGTTGTTGCTGATCGAATCGCTGATCGACACACTCTTGTTGATGCCAATCAGATCCGAATCGCTGGCGGTCGGATCGCTATCGGATTCCTGAGCGCTATTGCCGACGGTGACCTGACCGAGATCCGCCTCGGACAAAGCCACGCCGCCTCCCTGCGTCGTGCCCAACAGGCTCACTGCCAACACGAGCTGGTTGCCCTGGTTGTTCATGTTGCCAGAGGACTGGTTGACGTTGACGATGCCCGTATTGTGGTTGATCGACCCGGAGATCTCGGCGTCGCGGAACAACAGATTGATGGTATCCACGACATTCGGCTCGAGGACCGGCTCGCCACCCGACAGGAACTCGCCGTTCTTCTGATCAACATGGGCTTGCGCATGGGCGAAGCCGCTGTTGCCGGTCGCGGGTGGCGGGACGCCAACCGGAGGCGGCGGCGCTCCCGGAGGACGCGCCAGATCCCAGGCAACCGAAACCGAGTTGCCCTGGTTGTTCATGTTGCCCGTCGACTGGTTGACGTTGACGATGCCGGTATTGCCGGACCCGTCAGCGGCGCCGATCGAGTCCACGATGGAGTCGACCTTCTCGGCGCAGTTGCCGCAGGCTTCGTTGTCATAGTTGGACTGATCGATCAGTCCCTGGGCTTCAGCAGCTTTGCCTGGCGTGATATCGACCACGGCGGTGATGTTCACGGTCTTGTGGATCGTGACCAGTTCGGAGACGGTGATGTCCTGGGTCTTGTTGATATTCGCCAGGATATTCACGTCCGCCGATGCCGCATTGGCGATGAACAGCGCGCAGCCAGCCACTCCCATATATAGGATTTTCTTCATTGTGGCTCCCCGTTCTCGGTTGTGTACCAACTAGCAAGTTCGAGGACTTTGCTCCGGCGTGCGGGGCGCGGCCTTAAACAATGTTAGTATTTGGTAAATTCATTCCCCTGTCGCCTAACAGCCACATACCGAGATCACCCGATGCCAAGCGATAGTGAAGGCTTTGTCATGGACCGCAGCGGATTGTGTCGCGCGAGGCTGCCGAAGACAGGATTTCATTCCGCGCCGCTCGCGGTTCCCGATTTTGCTGCACTGCCCACCTGCCGTTTTTGACGCGGCAGCGACGACGCCATGCTCCCGCCTCTTCCGCGTTTGCCGAAATTAGCGTTCAATGCGTTCGGATTTTCCTTGGGCGTGGGTGTTTCGGGGGCGATGCAATGAAGTTGTCCTTTTATGCGACCCGGCCTGCCGCCGCCGCGCCGCAACCGGCATCGCCGACGCGCCAATGGATGGATGAGTCTTCCCAGGCTTTCGCCTATCGCTGCCTGCCCCTCAATATCGCCAATGCACATGGCTGGGAGCTGCTTTCGCCCGCCGCCTTCAGCGCCCGCTGGAACGGGCGTGCGGAACTCGGCGGCATCGACATCCGATGTCCGGGAGAGCCGGCCCTGCAGCCGACCAGCGTCTTCGGTCACGGGGTTTTGACCTTTCACGTCAATGGGATCTTTCGCACCGACCCGGGCTGGAATCTCTTCGCCACCGGGCCCGTCAACCGGCCGAAGGACGGTATCGCGCCCTTGAGCGGCGTGATCGAGACCGACTGGGCGCCTTATTCCTTCACCATGAACTGGATGTTCACCCGGCCGAACCACTGGATTTCGTTCGACGAGGGAGAGCCGTTCTGCTTCGTCTTTCCGGTCCAGCGTGGCGTTCTCGATCGGATCGAGCCGGAGATCTACGACGTCGCCGACGACCCGGCCTTGAAGGCCGATCTGGAGGCATGGTCCCAGGAGCGCACCCGCTTCTCGGACCGGCTCAATGTCACGGGATCTTCCGAGCAGCGCGAGCGCTGGCAGAAGCGCTATTACCGCGGCATGACGATGCGGGATCGGCCCGGCGCCCCGGACCACCAGGGCAAGCTGCGCCTCGCGGAATTCAAGGATCGTCGCACGCCGGCGAAACCCGACCCCGAGGCGCTCAAGCCCCAGGAACTGCCGTTGTTCTTTCGCAAGGTCGTGGCGCTGTCGCGCGTGAAGCACGCGAAACTGGGCTTGCGCGACGGCGACTTCGGCTTCGCCGCCTCCACCCACCTCGTCCCCCTTGTGGCGGGCGAAATGATCGAGGCCGCGCGGCACTACCCGATCGTCTTCACCGCCACCAATCCACCGCGGCCGCTTGGCGTTCTGGGCGCCATGCCGGGCATCAATCTCCATGTGGATGCGGCGGGTCAATGGCGCGAGGGCGCCTATATCCCGGTCGCCGTCCGCCGCTACCCCTTCATCACCATCCTCAGCAAAGAGGATCCGAACGTCCTCATCCTCGGTATCGACGACACCGCCAAGCAGCTCTCCGCCGCGGCTCCCGCCAAGCTGTTCGAGGGCGGTGAGATGACGGCACTCTGCCGCGCAAGGCTCGATCTCTGCTCGCGGGTCGGGAATGCCTTCGAACAGACGGATCGTTTCATGGCCTTGATGCCACCCGACAAGATGCTGATGCCGCTGCGCAATGCCGCACCGGCGCGGATTGCTGCGCGGAGCTGCATGGAGGGGCTGCGCGTGATCGATCCGGCACGGCTGGCGGCGCTGCCGGAGGCCACGCAGGCGAACTGGAGGGAAGCGGGATGGCTGCCGGCACTGGAGGCCCACATTGCCTCCGGCCGTCATTGGGGCGATCTGCTGGACCTCGACGACGCGCTATCGAGCCGACCTGTCCTCGAGCCGGCAGCCTCCTAGAGCGGCAGCCGGCACTTGCGCGGCGTCTATTCGGCGGCCTGTTCCTCGCACCAGTGGCGCCAAAGGCGCCGATAGGCCGCCTCCAGATCCCGGGTAAATCCGCGCCCATCGCACGAAGGCGAAGCCGCCATGCGCGGCCTCAGCGTGCGGCGGAGTGCTGCCAGGCGATCGAGGTCGGATGCCAGGTCGCAGGCGATATCGAGATACCCTTCTGCGTCTGCCGCGACCAGTTCCGGCAGCCCGATGGCAGTCAAATGCGAGGTCGAGTGACGGCCGGCGAAGCGATCGCCCTGTTTGGTCACCACCGGCACGCCCATCCACAGGCTCTCCAACGTCGTCAGCCCGCCGGAATAGGGAAACGGATCGAGCGCGATGTCGATCTGGCCATATTCCGCCAGCAGCCCACCATGGCGTGAGCGTCCCCGCAGGCTGACGCGCGCCGGATCGATCCCCTGGGCGGCAAAGAGCCCGGTATAGCGTTGCCGCAGCGCAGCATCGTCGAGCTGCATGGTTTTGAGCACCAGCTGCGCCTGTGGCAGGCGCTTCAGAAGGCGAGCCCACAGGGCGATAACCGTCTCGTTGACCTTGGAGAGGTTGTTGAAACAGCCGAAGGTCACCCGCCCGGACTGGAGCGCCGGCAACCCGCTCACCTCCGGCGCATAGGCCGGCGCCTGATAGCAGACATAGGCGTTGGGGAGCCGAACGATACTCTCGACAGCCTCGCTCTCGGCACCCTCCGGCATCTGCCGCCCGTCGGCGATCAGATAGCCCATGGCGGCCATGCCGGTCGTGCCGACATAGCCCGCCCAGGTCGCCTGCACCGGCGCCGGCTTGCGGGCGAAAGCGAGCAGCCGGTTTCTCGGCGTATGGCCGGAGAGATCGACCAGGATATCGATGCCGTCGGCAACGATGCGCGAGGCGAAGGATGCGTCGTCCAGATCGACGATCTGCCGCCAGCTGTCGCAAGCCTGGCGAAGTGTGCGGGTCATCTCGTCTTCGGCGATCCGATCGGAATAGGCGAAGATCTCGACCTCGTCGCGATCGTGCGCCGACAAGACGGGTGTGAGGAAAAATCCCACCGGGTGACGCGCGAGATCGCCCGACACATAGCCGACCCGCAACCGTCGGTCGGGTTCCGGGAGATTGCGCTGACGCAGGAACGCGGGCGCCAGGCCGGCGGCGAAGCATCGGTCGAACTCGCGATGCTCGTGGAGAAGCTGGCCGGGCGAGAGCGTCGGATCGTATTGCATGATCATCAGAAGATTGTGGCAGGCCGTCTCGAAGTCCGGCTTGAGCGCGAGCGCCCGGCGCAGGCAGGCCAGCGCTTCGTCGAACCGGCAGCCATCCTTCAGCACGCTCGCCAGATTATTGAGCGCCTCGACATTGCCCGCATTCAAGGACAACGCCCGCCGGTAGGCCGCTTCCGCCTCCTCGAGCTGGCCCAGCTCGCGCGCGGCATTGCCGAGATTGCTCCAGGCCACGTCGAAACGCGGATCGATCTCGAGGGCCCGGCGGTATGAAGCGCAGGCGGCCTCGAACTGGCCGAGGCTCTGCAGCGCATTGCCGAGATTGCTATGCGCTTGCGCGAAATCCGGGCGAAGCTCCAATGCGCGGTGATAGCGGCCGACGGCGCCGTCGAGATCGCCTCTTTCCTTCAAGGCATTGCCCAGGTTGTTGTGCAGCTCCGGGCGTGTCGGATCGATCGCGATCCCCCGCTCGAACAGCGCGATCGCTTCCTCCCGGCGGCCCTGACCCTGAAGCAGGCTGCCGAGGCTGTTATAGGGGTCGACGAAGCGGGGCTGCAGCGCGATGGCGCGCCGGAGGCAGCTCTCAGCCTCTGCCTCACTCCCTTCCGATTTGAGGGCGGCGCCCAGATTGGCCAGAACATCGGCGGCATCGGGCTGGAGCTCGAGGGCGCGGCTGAAACAGCCCACGGCGTCCCGGTTCCTTCCGAGCGCCTGGTGGAGTTTTCCAAGGCTGGCATGGGTGACCGGCCAGGCGGGATTGAGGGCGATGGTCGCCTCGAACTGCAGGACAGCTTCGGCCGACCGGCCAAGCGCATGCAGGCTGCTCGCCAAATTATGCGCGGCTTCCACCATCTCCGGCTTGAGGGCCAGCGCATGGCGGTAGCAGATCTCGGCCGCGGCGAATTCCTTCAGCTGGAATCGCGCATTGCCGAGACCGACATGGGCGGCGGCGTTGCCGGGACGCCGCTCGATCCCCCGCCGAAAGAAGCCGGTCGCCGCCTCGAACCGGCCGCTCTGCAGATGGATGTCGGCCAGAAGGCAGAGGGCCTCCGATTGGTCGGGGTCCAGCGCCAGCAGCTCCCGCGCAAGCGCTTCGGCCTGCACCAGATTGCCGGCCTGCATCAGGCGGGAGATCTCGTCGAGCCGGTCGCCGGCCCCAATGATCAATACTGCCGCTTCATTTCGGGAGGGGTCGAACTCGGTCCTGATGAGTTCGTGCTCCCTCATCGCGAGGCGCCCTGCCGTTCGCACCAGCGGCGCCAGATGCCGCGATAGGCGGCCTCGAGATCGCGTGCAAATTCATTGCCGTCGCAGACCGGCGATGCGGCCATGCGCGCGCGCAAGCCGCGACGCAGTTCCGCCAGCCGCGGCAAATCCATGGCCAGGCTATGTGCCAGCTCCACATAGCCATCGGCGTCGCTCCCGATCAGCTCCGCCAGCCCGACCCCGGTCAGATGGGAGGCGGTGTGGCGGGCGGCGAAGCGGTCGCCCTGTTTGGTCACCACCGGCACGCCCATCCACAGGCTTTCCAGCGTCGTCAGGCCGCCCGAATAGGGAAAGGGATCGAGGGCGATGTCGACATGGTTATATTCCCGCAGGAGCCCCTGATGGGGCGACTTGCCCAGCAGGCTCACACGGCCCGAAGCCACGCCCGCCGCCGCAAACTGCCCGGTGACACGGCTTCTGAGCCGGCCATCATCGAGCTGGTGCGTCTTCAGCACCAGCTTCGCCTCCGGCAGCACGGACAGAACTCTTGCCCACAGCGCGATGACCGCGCTGTTCAGTTTCGCGAGGTTGTTGAAGCAGCCGAAGGTCACGCGACCCGGCTCCTGGGCCGGCAAGGGGCCGACCTCGGGCGCGTAGGTCGGGGGCGCGTAGCAAACATAGCCGTGAGGGAGCCGGATGACGGTCTCCACGGACTCGTTCTCGCAGCCGGAAGGCGTCTCGCGTTCGTCGGAAATGAGGTAGTCGATGGCGGAGAGGCCCGTGGTTCCCACATAACCGGCCCAGCTGGCCTGGACCGGCGCCGGCTTGCGCGCGAACACCAGAAGCCTGTTGTCGGCGGTGTGGCCGGACAGATCGACGAGGATATCGATGGCGTCGGTCCTGATGCGCTCGGTGAGCTCGATATCGGTCAGATCCACGACCTTGCGCCACTGATCGCAGGCGTCCCGCAATTGCCGGGTCATCTCATCCTCGCCGAGCCGATCCGAATAGGCGAAGATCTCGACCTGCGAGCGGTCATGAGCCGGCAGCAGCGGCATCAGAAAATGCCCGACGGGGTGGCGCGCGAAATCGCCGGAGACATAGCCGACCCGCAGCCGGCGTTCGGGGTCCGGCTGATTGCGGTGCCGCAGGATCGCGGGCATCAAGGGCGACGCGAACCGCCGGTCGAACTCGCGATGCTCCGCCAGCAGCTCTGCGGGGCTGGTCTCCGGATCGTACTGCATCGCCATCAGGAGATTGTGATGGGCCGTCTCGAAGTCCGGGCGGATCGCCATCGCCTTCCGCAAGACGGCAATGGCCTCCGTGAGCTGGCCGCAATCCTTGAGCACGGTCGCCAGATTGTTGAGCGCCTGGTAGCTCTCGGGTTTCAGGGCGAGCGCCTGGCGGTAGGCGTCTTCGGCCTCCTGCAGCCGCCCCATGTCGCGAACGGTATTGCCGAGATTGTTGTAGGCCTCGGCGAATTGCGGCTCGATGGAAAGCGCCTTTCGGTAGGCCGCCCGGGCCGCCTCGAGCTTTCCCTTGCTCTGCAGAACGCTACCGAGATTGTTGTGGGCGGCCGCGAAGTTCGGCCGCAGCTCGATCGAGCGCCGATAACAGGCCTCGGCGCGATCCAGTTGCCCCAGATCCTTGACGGCATTGCCCAGATTGTTGTGGATCTCGGGCATGCTCGGTTCGATCCGCAGCGCCCGCTCGTAATAGGCCACCGCCTCCTTCCGCCGTCCTTGCGCAGCAAGCAGATTGGCCAGGTTGTTGTAGGGCACCACATAGGCGGGCTTCATCGTGATCGCGCGGCGATAGCAGGCTTCCGCCTCCTCGGGCTTGCCCAGATCGACCAGCACCAGCCCCAGATTGTTGAGCGCCTCCATGAGCTCGGGCTTCAACTCCAGCGCCCGCTGGAAGGATTGCGCCGCCTGTTCATGCTTGCCGGCGGCCTGAAGCGCATGACCGAGATTGCAATGCACCACCGCCCAATCGGGCTTGAGCTCGCGCGTCTTCTCGAACTGAAGGATTGCCTCCGCGAGCTTTCCCTGGGCACGGAGGCTGCTGGCCAGATTGTGCGATGCCTCGACGAATCCGGACCGCAGCGCCAAGGCGCGCCGGAAAGCGGCGGTTGCCGCGTCATACCGGGCGAGCTGGTAGAGCGCGTTGCCCAGGCCCAGCTGCGCATCGGCGAAGTTGGGCGTGAGCTCAAGCGCCCTCTGGAAGGGCACGATCGCGGCCTCGGCACGACCGGTCCGCTGCAGCACGTCGCCGAACATCTGGAACGCCTTCGAGCTGTTCGGATAGGCCTTGACCAGCTCCAGGCAGGCGGCCTCCGCCTGTTTCATCCGGCCGGCGAAAAGATGGTTCGAGGCAACAGCGAAGCCTTCCGGCAGCTTGCCGGCTATCGATGCTCCCAGCGGCGAGGCGACGCCGGCGGGCCCGGCCGATTGGCTATGCTCGACCATGATGCGGCCATTGAGCGCGAGTCAGTAACAGCACCGCACGCGCTCGTTGGGAACGCGCGATCCGGGCCGTCTTCAGCGTGGCGCGGGACCCGTGACGCCGTCAATCACGCTGACGGGAAATTCATCTTTACATTTGTTAGGAAGACACGCGCTCGGCGTTGTCGATCACCGAAGGCAACGGCCTCCGACCGCCCACTCCATGTCCGACGAAAGTATAAAAAGTATAAGACGTAACTTAACCGACAAACCTGCGGGCGGTTCCATTGCTCATTCGCCCCATGAACGGAGTATTCGCGGCAAAAGCCAAGGCCAGCGGCAGCCTATCGGCGAGCTGCCGATCTCACGATATCCGCCGCTGTCACGCAACCCATGATCCCGCCGCCGCTGCCGTGGACCGCGGCGTCGCATCGACCGCTTGCAAGCATCGCCAGCAACGCCTCCTCGAGCGACCCCTGTTCGGATACCCGTGCCATGGCGAGATCGCCGCCCGGGATCATGACCTTCGTGACAGGCGTGGTGCGCAGCAGCTTCAGTAGTCGATCGCGGCCCAGGAGATCGGCGACGAAATCATCGACCGGTGCCGCCAAGACCTCGGCGGGGCTCCCGATCTGAACCAGTTTGCCGGCCCGCAATACCGCGATGCGATCGGCAAGCCGGACCGCCTCATCCATGTCATGGGTGACGATCACGATGGTCTTGCGCAGCTTGCGTTGAATCTGGATCAGTTCGTCTTGCAACCGATCGCGGGTAATCGGATCGAGGGCGCCGAAAGGTTCGTCCATCAGCAGTACAGGCGGATCCGATGCCAACGCCCGCGCAACGCCGACCCGTTGCTGTTGCCCGCCGCTCAAGGCGCGCGGACGGCGACTGCGAAATTCCTGCGGGGCAAGACCGACAAGATCGAGCAACTCATCGATCCGCGCCTGGATCCTGGCTTTCGGCCAGCCCAGAAGTTGCGGTACCACGCCGATATTTTCGGCCACCGTCATATGCGGAAACAGGCCGACATACTGAATCACATAGCCCAGCGAACGGCGGAGCTCGAGCAAGCCGGTCGAGACGATCGAACGGCCACCCACCAGAATCTCCCCGCCGGTCGGGTCGATCAACCGGTTGATCATCTTGAGGCTCGTGGTCTTGCCGCAACCCGAAGGCCCCACCAGCGCCATGATGGTACCGGCTTCCACCACGAAAGAGAGATCGTCGACAGCGAGGCCGCCATTGTCGAACCTCTTGCTGACATGCCGAAACTCGATGGCTTGAGCCATGACGCCTGTCCTCAGTTCAAACGGTTGGCGGCGGCGCGCTCGGCCCCGATCAGGAGATAATTGACCGTGACCGCAAGCAGCGCCGTCAACAGCGACCCCACGATCAGGGGCGTGGGATCCATCCGGGCGATACCTTGAACAATCAATGTCCCCAGGCTTTCGACGCCGATATAGGCCGTCAAGGTCAAGACGGAGACCAGCATCACGGCCGATACGCGAATGCCGGAGATGATGACGGGAAGCGCCGATGGCAATTCGATACGAAACAGGACCTGGAGCGGTGTCAACCCGATTCCTGTCGCCGCCTCGACGGTACGTGCGTCGACCCCGGCAAGCCCGCTTGCGGTATTGCGCAGGATCGGCAGCACACCCTTGATGAAGAGCGGGATCAAAGCGCCCTCGAATCCGATCCCCAGTAAGGGGATGGAGACCGCCAGCAACACGACCTCGGGACAAGCCTGCAGCAGATTGACCGCGGGCACCACGACAGAGGCGACCCAGCGCGTTCGGGCCACGGCGATGCCAAGCCCGACCCCGATGATCGTGGCGCCCGTGAGCGAGAGGGCGAACAGGAGGAGATGCTGCCACGCCAGCCTCGCCACCAGGTCGCCCTGGAAGTGGAGAAAATCGAGCAGGGTCATGCAACGCCCTGCCATGCAGCCAGGCGGCGCTCCAATGCCTTCAGACCCAGGTCCGCGAGGGCTGCCAGCGCCAGCACAGGCACGCTGCCGGCCAGGACCAGCGCCCATGACAGCGTGGATATCCCGCGGAAGATCAGGTCGCCCAATCCTCCGGCGCCGATCAACGATGCAAGCGTCATCATGCCGACGGCATTGACCACCGCGACCCTGATGCCGGCCGAGATGATCGGCAGCGCCAGCGGGAGCTCCACCCGCCACAGCCGGGCGCCCGCGCTCATGCCGACGCCCTTGGCGGCCTCGCGGATTTCCGGAGCGACGGCGCGCAGGCCCGTATAGGTGTTCTGCACGATCGGCAGCAACGAATAGAGCACCACGGCGACGATGGCCGGGAGAAAGCCGATTCCGATCAGAGGAAGCATGAGGCCGAACATGGCGAGAGTCGGGATCGTATAGATGATGCTGACGGCATTCAGCACGACCGCAGCGATCGGCCGCACGACATAGCAGAGGATGCCCAACGGCACGCCAACGGCCAACGCAAACGCCACGGCATAGAGCGACAGCTCGATATGATGCAGCGTCAGGTCGAGGACTCGCGGCCAATTGGCCGCCAGATAAGCAAAGAGAGTCATGAGCTGAAAAAGCCCCGCGCCTGACAGCCGCCTGACGGCCGCCCGGCGCGGGATCAGGGAGCTCAGATGACTTTTAGCTGCTTCAGATACTCCTCCGCCACAGTTTCCGGCGGAAGACCATCGATGTCCGCACGCCCATTCAGCTTGATCTGGACGGGGGTCTGCAGGGTACTCGTGACGGCCTCGATCGCCTCCGCCATTCCGGCATGCGCCTTGAGCACTTCGTCGCGCACGGTGATGGCCGCGTTGTAGGACGGGAAGAACAACTTGTCGTCGGCCAGCACGCGCAATCCGACCTTGCCGATGCGGGCGTCGGTCGCGAATGCCACGATCACATCGACCTCGCCGCTATCGACGGCCGTGTACATGAGACCGACATCCATCGGCTTCACGGACCCGAATTCGAAGCCGTAATGCTTGGCCATGCCCGGATAGCCGTCGATCGGCCGGCCGGCGAACTCGACCGAGCAGCCGAGCTTCCATTTCGGCGCCTGCGGCGCCAGCCCGGAGATCGTGGTGATATTGAGTTCCTGGGCCTTGGGCTCCTTGAGCGCCAGGGCGTAGGTGTTGTTGAAAGGCGTGGGCTTCAACCAGGTGATCTTGTATTTCTCGGCATAACCATCGCGGACCGCTTCCCATGCCTTCTGCGGGTCGGTGATCACGTCCTTCTTGAGAACGTTGGCCAGGGCATCGCCGGTATAGTCCGGATAGATATCGATCGCCCCGTCGATGATCGCCTGATGCGCGATGCCGGTACCACCGAGATTGCCGATCCGCTCGACGGGAATCCCCAGCTTCTTCTCCAGAATCAAAGCCGTGATGTTGCCCAGAATCGATTGCTCGGTGTCCGTGGTCCAGCCAACCTTGACGGCATTGGCAGCGCGAACGCGTGACCCCAGAGCCGCTAACGTCGCGGCAGTCCCGATCCCACCGAGCAGGCTCCGACGCGTCATTGCCTTCCATGAATTGCCCATTTTTATCCTCCCGTTGATTGATTTATGTGTTTGGTGTTGATGCCCGGACACGCCCGGGCTTTACCCTTGGCGCCTCCGTCTCCTGCGCCCGAGGCGCCGAGGATCTTGGAATTTCGAGGTCCCAGTGCCGCGCAAAGATCTGCGCGTCGCCCTCGAACGCCGAGAGCGTGGCGACCAGACGCCAATTGTCGCCGCTCGACGTCAGAACGGATTGCGTGACGATCGAGGCCTGCCAATCGCCGCGCTTGAACGCGGCGCGCCGTTGCGCTTCCGATCTCGCCTGCGCCGGGTCGCCAGCCAGGATCGAGTAGCGCTCCGAACCGACCGCCGTCAGCTCGAGATCGATCTCGGCGATATGGAGGGCGCCCAGATTGCGCACCACATCCACCGTGGCGCTCCCCTCCTCGGCATTTCTCTCGACACGAACGCGCCCGCGTTCCGGTGCCACCAGAATCTTGGCCTCCAAGGGCGGCGGACTCCAGGCCTGCCCGAGATCCGGCGGCTGGGTCCCGTCGCCTTGCGGCTCGCGCCGCGGCAATGACAGGCTTCCCCCATGGACTGTCACCGTTGCGGCCCGCGGCGAGGGCATGGCAAGAGGCCAGTAAGAGGTCGAAAGCGCGATCCGAAGCCGATGGCCCTTGGGCAGCTCATAGGCCACATCCTTGAGCTTGATCTCGACGCGATAGTGCTGGCCGGGGATCAAGGCTTTGGCTCTTTCATGACCGGCATGATGCTGCAGGTTCAGAAGCCCATAGGTGATCCGCGACGCCGTCCCGTCGGGCGCCAGATCGACCAGCCTTGCCGCCACCATGGCTTCAGGGCTGTCGCTGGAAAGTTCGACCGAAAGACGCGTACCGCCCAGCAACTGCAGTGGTGCGTCGAAGACCGTGCTGTCGAAGCAGAGCGAGCCCGCATCTTCCTCGCGCTGATCGGTCGGCATGTCAGGCCCCCAGCCGTAGGGGCACCATTCGCCGGAAGCGATCCCGATGGTTGCGGGCGATTGGATCGCCTGCGCGAAGGCGGGCGATGACGCACCGAGCGCCGAAGGACCGAGATCGAGACGAAGGGGAACGATATTGGGGCTCGGCCAGACGGCTTCCGCGATCCAGCGTCCCTTTCGGGTGTCATAACGGGACTGCGGCGGTTCGGCCTGCTGCAGCCACGCCGTCAACATCGGCTCATTCATGATCCCGGTGTCGCGGCCCTTGAGCCAGTGATCCCACCAGCGGATCACATAATTGATGAAATCGATCCGAGGCCCCGGCGTCGCCACATGCGGGAAAGAATGAGCCCAGGGTCCGATCAGGCCTTTACGCGGGCCGGAAAGACCGCTCAGCAGCCGGAGCACGGCGTTGGTGTAGCCATCGGCCCAGCCGCCCACCGCCAGCACCGCGGCCTCGATGGCGCCATAGTCCTCGCAGACCGAGCCGGTCCGCCAATAGGCGTCGCGGTTGCTATGGCGCATCCAGCGCACCGCCGGTGGCTCGACCACCGCCAATCGCTCCCGCCACATGTCGCGCCAGCGCGGCCCGACGATGGCGGGATCCGGCGGCGTCGCCAGCCAGGTGAACAGGGTCGCGCCATATTGCAGATTGTCGCTCAGCAGGCAGCCGCCCATGTAATGCATGTCGTCGGCATAGCGATCGTCGGAAGCGCAGGTGGTGACGACCGCCTTCAAGGCCGGCGGCGCCAGGGCTGCGATCTGCAGGGAATTGAACCCGCTCCAGGACAGCCCGATCATGCCGACGGCACCGCTGCACCAGGGCTGGCGCGCGATCCATTCGATGACTTGAACCGCATCGGCCCATTCCCGGGGCGTGTATTCGTCGGTCATGACGCCGTCGGAATCGCCGGCGCCTCGCATATCGACACGAAGGGACGCATAGCCCGCCGCCGCGAATGCGGGATGGAGGATCGCGTCATCGCCGCGATGCCGGTCGCGGCGGCGATAGGGCAGATACTCCAGGATCGCAGGCGCCGGCCCGACGGTCGCCTCGGGCAGCCAGAGCCGCGCCGCCAATCGGCAGCCATCCGCAAGCTCGATCCAGACCGTTTCTTCGACGCGGATACCGGCAGTGTTCCTGGCGCTATGCGGCGACAATGCCGTCCTGCTTTCGACCCGATGAAGCCCCCGCGACGTGCGGTGCCGTCAACAGCGCCTCGACCAAAGCGCGCGCGGTGGCCTGCCGGGCCAATAGGGCAACGGCTTCCTGAATTCTCCGCGCGCCCTCGGCCCCCAGCGGTTCGTCGGCAAGCTCATGGAACTTGGCCAGGATCTCATCGTCGGAGAGCGGATTCTCGGCGTCGCCGCGCGCGGGCGTCGTGTCGCCGCTCACGGTCTGGCCGCCCTTGAGCCGGAACCGGACGCGCGCAAAGCGCTCCGCGGGGAAGCGCGCATTCAGATCGTCCGCCTCGAGCAATCGAATCCGGTCGCTCATTGCCAGAATGGCCGGGTCGCCGAGGGCTTCGCCGGAAATATCGGTTGGCGCCAATCGACCGCGCACCAAGGCCGCCGCGACCGGGAACGGCAGGCTGTATTGCGCCTCCTCGGTCGTTGCAGGGTGGTGCTGGTCGAGCCGGACGGCCTCATGAAAGGTCTCGATCTCGATCGCCTCGATCGCCGCCGGATCGACCTTATGAGCGCGCCGCAAGTTCAGCGCGGCCTCGACCGCGGGCTGGGCCCAGCGGCAAACCGGATGGGGTTTGAAGTACAATTCGAGGATGCGCCAGCATTGGCCGAGATCGGCCCAGAGCGGCTTCACCGCCTCGCTCTCGATGACCAGGGCCGGTGCGCCGGTGAAGCCGTCGACGGCCAGATAGGCGGCGCTCAATCCGCACATGGCGCCCCAGCCGGACCCGTCCTTCACCATGGTCGGGAAATCGATGCAGCGCATCATCTGGCTGCGCGGGCCGTGATACTCGGCGATGCCCAGCGCCTGGCGCGTCCGTTCGGCGTCGAGCCCCCAGAGGCGAGCGGCGACAGCCACCACGCCCAGGGAGTTCCAGGCCCCCGAGGTATGATAGTCGGGACAGGTCGCATGCTGCGCGATGCCGGCTCGGATCGCGACCTCATAGCCGATGACCAGGGCTGTGAGGAACTCCGGCCCCGAGATCGACTTGCCGGCCGCATCGGCCAGCGCCAGCAGGGCCGGCAGGATGGCGACACCGGCATGGCCCTTGGTCAAGACATGCCCGTCATGGGCATCGAAACTGTCGATGGTCATGCCGCCGGCCATGGCGGCACCCAACGGGCTGGCCGTACGGCCGTCGAGCAGCAATCGCGCGCGGGGAGCCCCCTCACCCGCCCCGAAGGCGCGCACAGCATGATTGCGGATCATGGTCGAGAGCGGGGTTGCGAGTCCCGCAGCGGCGGTGCCGGAAAGATCGATCAGGCAGCGCTCGGCCATGCGCCGGACTTCGGGCGGCAGGTCGTCATAGCGGGTCTGGGAGAGAAAGGAATGAAGCCGCGTCGCATCCATGCCAGGGACTTTCTTCGGATGGTACAAGCCAGGGAGCACCGGAGCTTACGAACCCCGGCTTGGGCCGACATCGCCCTAGATCGACTGAATCTATGCGTGTTGCGCCAAACTTGACCGCCGCGGTACCGGGCCATAAACCGGTGCTGGAACCCTGTCCTAGAGGTCAAACATGAAGATCGCGCTCGGCCAGACCGTGGGGGCACCGGGCGATGTGCCGTCCAACCTCCAGCTGATGAGCCGGCTCGCCCACGAAGCAGCCGCGGAGGGTGCGAAGCTGTTGCTGCTGCCCGAGCTGTTTCTCAGCGGCTACAACATCGGCGATCAGGTTCAGGGACTGGCGGAGCGGCGCGATGGTCCCTCCGCGGCCGCCGCAGGTGCAATCGCGACCAATGCCGGGTTGGCCATCATCTATGGATATCCGGAACTTGGATCGGAGGGCGTCTATAACTCGGCGCTCATGCTCGACCGGGCCGGCAAGCCCGTCGCCAATTACCGCAAGACCCATCTCTGGGGAGACTTCGAGCGCAGGCAATTTCGAGCCGGCGCGGAAACCACCCTGTTCGAGTTCGCGGGCGCGCGGTTCGGCGTGATGATCTGCTACGACATCGACTTTCCGGAGCTGGCCCGCCAATACGCGATGAACGGAGCCGATGCGATTATTGCGCTCAGCGCCACCACAGCCCCCTATCCCGTGGTGCCGCGGCGGTTGATTCCGGCGCGCGCCTATGAAAACCGGCTGTTCGTTCTCTTCTGCGATCGCGCCGGCACGGAGCATGGCCTGGCTTATGCGGGCGAGAGCTGCGCCGCGGCGCCCGATGGGGAAATCCTGGCGGGCTGCGGCCGGGGCGAGGAGCTTATGATCGCCGAGATCGATTTCGGCCGTTACCGCGATTTCCGGCGCGATCACCAGTTCGCCGAGGACCGGCGCCTCGATCTCTACCACGCCTGACGCTCGCTCGGTCGCCGCACCGGCCCGCTTGCGTCCCGAGGCGCGAAGCCGGGCTCAGCCATCAATGGTCGAGGTTCTTGAGCTCTTCCTTGCGCCGCGCGACGAATGCGGCGAGCGCCTCTTCGATCGCCGGGTCGAGCGGCGGACGCTCATAGATCTCGAGCGCCTTCTGCCAGATCAGCGTGGCGCGACGTGTCGCGTCCAATCCGCCAGCGATCTCCCAATTCTCGTAGTTCTGCCAATTGGACAAGAGCGGCTTGTAGAAGGCCGTCTCGTAGCGCGCCAGGGTGTGGTCGGCGCCGAAGAAATGCCCGCCGGTCGGCACGCCCGCGATCGCCGCGAGACCTTCGGCGATCTCGGTCGGGTTGACGTCGATGGGCTTGATGGTCTCGGCCATCATCTGCAGCATTTCGACGTCCAGGACGATCTTCTCGAACGAAGCGGTGAGGCCCCCTTCCATCCAACCGGCGCCGTGATAGACCAGATTGGCGTGGCCCATGACGGCAGACCAGATCGACATCTCGGATTCGTAGGCGGCCTGCGCATCCACCACGTTGCTGGCGCTCGAGTTGCTGGCCCGGTAGGGCAGATTGTAGAGGCGCGCCAATTGGCCGGCCGCCAGCGTGGCGCGCGCGTTCTCGGGCGTGCCGAAAGCCGGCGCGCCGCTGCGCATATCGACATTCGACGTGAAGGCGCCATAGACCACCGGCGCTCCCGGCCGCGTGAGCTGCGTCAGCAGAATGCCAGCCAGCGCTTCGGCGTTCTGCTGCACCAGGGCGGCGGCGAGCGTGACCGGCGTCATGGCGCCCATCAGCGTGAACGGCGTCACCACCACCGCCTGGCCGAACTCCGACATGGTCATGAGTCCGTCGCTCATCGCCTCGTCGAAGCGGCGCGGCGAATTGACCGAGATGATCGTGAGCACGCCCGGGTCCTTCGCCATCTGCTCGCGGCTCAGCCCCCGCGAAATCGCCATGATGTCGATGCCGTCAAGGGCCCGGTTCCGGCCGATCGCGGTGCAGTGATAGACCCGATCCGAATAAGTGACATTGGCGAGGTAGCAGTCGAGATGGCGCGTGCGCGCCGGCAACTCGACCGGCGCGGTCGGCTGGTTGCCGATGAAATGGATGATGTCGAAGCTCTGGGCGAGCTTGATCAGCGAGACATAGTCGCCGTGATTGCCCGAACGCCGGCCCCCGACGCAGTCATGGATGTTGGGCGGCCCCGCCACCAGGCCGAACGAGACGTGATTCTCGCCGATATGGAGCTTCCGTGCCGGATTGCGGGGCGTGAGGATGAAGCTCGAGGGCGCGGTCTTGAGCCCTTCGGCGATCAGCTCCCGGGGAATGCGCACCAGCCCGGTCGCCTCATCCACGGCGGCTCCGGCCTTGAGGAACATTCGGCGGGCCGCCGGCCCCATGAACTCGATGCCGGTCTCCTCGAGCAGCTTCAGCGAAGCCTCATGGACCGCCATGAGCTGATCCTGGCTCAGCGGCTCGATCGGTTTGAAGCTGTTGCGCAGCGGCGGTTGCCCCAGCAACACCGAGCCCAACTGGGAGGCTTCCCGGGGCCGGCGCACGCGGCGGGCGGAGCGCGAGGTCTCCATCGGCTAATTCCTCGATTGTCGGAACCCGACCTTTGTCCCATCCGTGGGCCGCGCTAGACTAGCCTGATTTCGACCTGCGCTGATCGTTTTTGGGCTATTCCACGATGGACAAGAGAATTGCTGCCGCGGCCAAGACCGAGCCCTTTCATGTGGGCGTGGTGCTGACG
Organism: Hypericibacter sp.; assembly: GCF_050729195.1. Lineage (NCBI taxonomy): Bacteria > Pseudomonadati > Pseudomonadota > Alphaproteobacteria > Rhodospirillales > Dongiaceae > Hypericibacter > Hypericibacter sp. The sequence goes on along the minus strand of NZ_JBOHKS010000208.1, from coordinate 3,446 downwards.
CCCGGATTCTCTCTCATGGCTTTCGCGTCGATCGTGGAACCGCTTCGCGGGGCCAACCTGATTCAGGGCGATGTGCTCTATCGCTGGAGCCATATGTCTCCCGATGGCGGCATGGTCGCATCCGGCGGCGGGCTGGAGGTGCAAACCGAACCACTCCCCAAGCTCCCGAGCGCCGATCTCCATATGATGGTGGTGTGCGGCGGGATGAGCAGCGACAGCTATCGCCACCCCAGGCTGACGACCTTCCTGCGCCAGTTGATGCGACGCAATGTGATGGTCGGCAGCGTCAGCACGGCGAGCTTCATCCTTGCCGCCGCCGGAATCCTCGATGGCCGGCGCTGTACGGTCCACTGGGATTATCTCGAGGCCTTTCGCGAGGTCTTTCCGAATCTCGATGCCAGCAACGAGCTCTTCGTCATCGACGGCAATGTCTTCACCTGCGCCGGCGGCACCGCTGCCATGGATGTCATGCTGCAATTCATCCGCCAGCGTCAGGGCGACGAGTTCGCCGGCATGGTATCCGACCAGTTCATCTACGGCACCATGCGCCAGCCGCGCGACGCGCAACGCATGACGTTGCGCAACCGCCTCGGCGTGGCGCAACCCGCTCTCGTCAAGGCCATCGAGATCATGGAAGAGGCCGTGGAATCGCCACAGCGGTCGCCGAAGATCGCCAAGCGGGTCGGGGTCTCGACGCGCCAACTCGAGCGGCTTTTCAGGCACTATCTCGGCTGCACGCCGACCCAGCATTACATCAGGCTGCGGCTGGAAAAGGCGCGCAAGCTGTTGCGCCACAGCACGCTGTCGGTCCTCGAAATCGGCGTCGCCTGCGGCTTCACCTCGGCCTCGCATTTCGCCCGCGCCTACCGGTCGCATTTCAAGGTCGTGCCGAGCGCCGATCGGGCACCGGCCGTGGTGCCGTTTCTGACCAAGCTGGCGAATGTCGCCCCCGCGCCGCGCAAGCCCTCCGCGGCGCGCCGAAAGAAGCCATGAAAAAGGCCGGGCACCCACGGCGCCCGGCCTTGCTCACAGATTAGGGGGTCCGAGGTCGATCAGCTCCAGGGGAAGGGGCTGTGGGACACCGGATGCAGCTTGCCTTCGGCGAAGCGCGAGAAGCGGAAGGGATCCAGCAGGTCGCTGTGATTGCCGCAGATGTCGTCGGCGACCAGCTTGCCCACCCCGATCATCTTGTAGCCGTGGTTGGAGTCCGCGATCACATAGACGTTCTGGCAGAAGCTGTCGAAGACAGGGAAGCTGTCGGCGGTGAAGCTGCCGATGCCGCCCGAGGGTTCCTTCTTATAGACCTTGATCTGGCCTTCGAAGCGCTTCTGGCAGAAGGCGAGCGCCGAACACCACATATGGGCGAAATCGTCGCCGACCACGAAGTCGGGCGATTCCGGGCCGTAGGGGTCGATCTTCACCGTGGCCGGATCGGCTTTCACCTTGAAGGGCATGGCGCCGCCCTGCACGCCGCCGAAATTGAAGTCGGGCTTGTAATAGATGCCCCAGAGCTTGTCGGTGATGAGCGAGCCGTCGACGTCCGAATGAAGCGGCGCGTCGGTATCGACATGGATCACCGGCGGCATCTTGCCGTCATTGGTCTTTTGCAGCTTGGGATCGACGCCGAGCGTGCCTTCCTGCAGCGACCAGAAGATCCACATCGGCAGATTGTCATGCATCTTGCCGTCGCGGCCCTTGATCGAGATCTGGGCGGGCAATTCCAGCATGTCCCAGATCTGCTTGACCCAGGGACCGGCGCCCACGATCACCATGTCGCAATCGATATTGCCGCGATCGGTGATGACGGTCTTGACCGCGCCCTTGGCGTCTTTCTTGAAGCCGGTGACCTTCACGCCGGTGGCAAGGCGCACATCCTCGGCTTCAGCCTTCTTCGCCAGGCCGTAGATCGCGGCGGTGTTGTTGGCGTAGCCGCCCTTCTTCTCATGCAGCACCGAGGTGATGCCGGCGGCCTGCCAATCATCGAACAGGCCTTTCATGTATTTCATCGAGTCCTTCTCGCCCTCGATGAAAACCGAGTCATACCCGATCTCTTTCTGCTGCTTGGCGATCGAGGCAACGTCCTTGTGCATGACCTCGGGGCTGATCTGCATATAGCCGACCGGGTGATAGCTGAAGGCCTTGGGATCGCTCTCCCAGACCGAGACGCTGTGCGCCATCAGGCGGCGCATCGCCGGCTGGAAGTAATTGTTCCGGATCACGCCGCAGGCGATGCCGGAGGCCCCGGCCGCGATCCCGGTCTTGTCGATCACCAGGATGTCCTTGCCGCTGCCGCGGCCGGACTTGCGCAGATTCTCGCCTAGATGCCAGGCGGTGCTGAGGCCATGAATGCCGGCACCAATGATCACGTATTTCACATGCGAAGGGAGGGCCATCGAGATCCTCGGTTGGGATGGTCGTCGGCGACGACGGAACGGCGCCCACTGTCGGGGGAATGGCGCCGGGCCATGCGCGCTGGCCCGACATTGGATGGCGAAGAACCGACAATTCCGGAGCGGAACGCCACCCCTGCCCGCCTTCGGGCCGGCTTTTCATTCAAGGAACGGCTGGCCAGCCAAGGCGTTATCCCTAAAGGAAAATAAGGAGAAACGCCATGACAGCCAAACTCCGTACCCGCGGCACGCTCCGCACCCCCTGGAACCGCACGCCCACCCGTCGGAATCCGACACCGGCCACCGGCCGGGAGAACCCCGAGCCGGCGAAGTCCGACCTGCGTCAGGGCGGCCTCGAACATGACGGGAAGGACCCGCTGCGGCATGTGCCGCTGAAGGAACCTTATGCCGCCAAGAGCGGCGCCAATCCGGCCGAAACCGGCACGCCGGCCACCGTGACCACGGTCAAGAAGAAAGAAGGCTGATCGAGCTCAAGTCCGGTTCCGACGCGGGCGGTGGGCGAGCCACGGATAGACGAACCAGAGGCCGAGATAGACCAGGAAGAGCGCCAGCGCGATCACGGCACTCCCCCAGCGGCTGTCCACCACGAGATGGGCCACCACGAGATGGGCCACCACATAGGCGTCCATGGCCGTGCCGAGCATGAGAACCAGCAGAGCCCAGCTGAGCAGGAACGATGTGGAATCGATGAAATAGCCGGAAACATGCTCCCGCTTGGAGCGCCGATGATAAGCGGCCGGCGTCATCACCAGCGCCGCCAGATGCAGGTTCTGATCGAAGGGCGATAACCGTCCGAAACCGGCGTTGAAGATCGCGATCAGCTGAAAACCGAACAGCGCCTGGATGCCGGGAAGAACGATGCGGGCTTCTTCGAGCACGAAGGACGCGGCACGGTCCAGGCGACCGGCTTCGACCGGATCTTCACTCGGCGTCTGTTCCATACGGTGGGCGTTTTTCCCTGCAGGTCTCGTCCGGCAATCGGACGGCCGCTTTGCGAACCCAACATCAATCCAAATGAATGGGGGCGACCATCCC